>CAZYGF010000010.1:0-11059 GCA_964647575.1 Microcaldota archaeon | reverse complement strand
CGTCCCTGAGGTGAAGCGGATAATGGACGCAAGCGGGCTGCCAGAATTCCTGAAAACCTACCTCTTCCCGTACATAATCCCAGTCGCATGGGGCGTGCTTGACATCTCGATGTTTATATTCAAGAAAAATCCCAAGAAAAATAATGTTAAGAAGGAGGAACAAGGGTGAAAAATATGAAAACTAAACTGCATGGTACTGAAAAGCGCTTTCCTACGGGAAGGTATGTTGGCGGCGTAGTCGGCCTGGGTTTAGCAACCGGACTGTTGTATCTCCTGCAGTGCCCGGGTCTGCACGAGCCAATCAGGAAAGACCGCGTCGTGGTTTTAGAACAGACTTCCAGCATCCGTCTGGATTCAATCCCTATTCCGGGAAAGAACGGGGCGCCGGATACGCTCAAGGTAACCGCCACAGCCATCTGCCCTGAGAATGCGCACGACACCTGCAACTGCGACCCCGGATACGTCAATAAGGCCAAGCCAGGGGAGCCCATGAACTGCGTGGAAAAGAAGAAGCCGGTCCCCAAACCCAAATGCGATGACCCGAATGCCCACCGCACCAAGAAGGGCGACTGCGAATGCAACAAGGGCTATCGCGATGCAGACCCAGGGCCTGGCGTGAGGTGCGAGCAGGATAGGCCAGCCGGCCCCTGCGACGCTACGATATCCAGCTCCAACCTGGGCAAAGCGATTATCAGCCTGGTAACGGATGCGATCGACCCGTATATCGACACGCTGAGGAACCTGCTGGTGGGCGACAATGTTTCGTCAGTCCCGCGCCTTAGCTTCAAATTCCGTGTGAACAGCAAGACTGGCATACTGGAGGCTGGAGATGTCGACATGACGTGCGAGGGCGGCCCCTGTGCCCGCAAGATTGACATCTGGGCCTTGATACCAGCCCTGAACATCGTCAACGGGACAACGCATGTGGACGCTCCGAACGTTGAGGGGCCCTACTGCACCTGGACGCTCCCGCCCATCCGTGTGCCCAAGCACCAGTGACTTTTTATTCTTTCTTTTCCCTTATATTTTTGATGAAGTACATCCTCTTTGACATAGACGATACCCTCTTCCCTTCGACCGAATTCTCAGCGCTTGCGCGCAAAAACGCCATAAACGCGATGATAGGCATGGGCCTGAAGGCCGACTACGGGCATGCCAGCGCGCGCCTGAACGCCATAATAGAGAAGAAAGGCTCTAACTACGGGCGGCATTTCGACGACCTGTGCAGGGAACTCAAGGCCGGGCACCCTGCGCGCTACGTGGCCGCTGCGGTGGCTGCCTACCACGACACAAAGACGGCCATACTGCCCTTCCCTACCGTGCCGCTCACCCTCCTGAAGCTCAGGCAGAGGGGCTACAGGCTCTACGTGGCCACCAACGGCAACGCCGTGAAGCAGTGGGACAAGCTCATCAGGCTGCGCATCGCGCTTTATTTCGACGACGTGTTCGTGTCCGAGGAGCTTGGCATGGAGAAGGGCAGGGGGTTCTACCAGAAGCTCCTGAAGCAGCTGGGCGCCAAGCCCCAGGACTGCGCCATGGTAGGCGACCGGGAGGACGCGGACATAAAGCCGGCCAAGTCGGTGGGCATGGCCACCGTGCGCGTCCTGAGCGGCAGGTACGCTTCGGTGCCGTCGGAAGCCCAGTTCGTCATAAAGGACCTGGCCGAGCTGGTTTCAATATCTGAATCCTTATAAAACCATCCCGTGCAATAGTTTCCCATGAGAATCCTCGCATTGTGCTTATTGGCCCTGGCCGTCCTTGCCGCCGGATGCACCGGGGGCAGGGGAACGACCGCATGCAGCGAAAACACCAACTGCCAGTCCTGGGAATTCTGCAACCTGTCAGCCAAGACATGCGCCCTGCTTCCAGGCTACTGCTCGGCCGAGGAGGACTGCACCAAGCGTGACGCGCTCATGACCTGCGACCTGGCCAACACGCACCTCTGCGTGTTCAAGGAAGGCAGGTGCAGGACCAACGCCAACTGCGACAGGTGGCAGGTGTGCAACAGCAACCAGACATGCCGGGCAGCGCCGGGCTTCTGCGATTCGGATTCCCAGTGCGACCCCGTCTTCGAGTTCTGCAACCCCGCCCAGCACAAATGCGGCCCTGCGCCGGGCTACTGCGTGAAGGACCTGGACTGCGACGCGTGGGAGAAATGCGACGTAGTCAGCAAGAAATGCTACCTGCTCGAGGCCAGGTGCGACCTTGAGGGCGACTGCGAGGCCTGGCAGACCTGCGACGTGAATACGCACTACTGCGTGGCGAAGGCCGGATTCTGCCTTAGCCAGAACGACTGCGACATCACATGGTCCAAGTGCGACGACCAGACGAACAAGTGCGTCGCCAGGCAGGGCTTCTGCGGCAATGACAACGAGTGCAACCCCTGGGAGTTCTGCGGCCTGGACGTGCACAAATGCAGGCCCCAGCCAGACCGCTGCAACATCGAGAGCGACTGCGGCGACTGGCAGCTGTGCGACAGCGGCCACAACTGCAAGGCCAAGCTGGGCTTCTGCAACACCAAGCTCGACTGCCTCGCCGGCGAGGTATGCAACCAGGAAACCCACCGCTGCGCGTGACGCCGCGGCAGCATTTTATCCTTTTACTTCCTACTCCTCCCATGGCAATACGTTTCGGGCCGGCAGGCATCCCCATACAGTGCGGCGGCCATAGCACCCTCGAAGGCGTGAAGTGCTGCAGGGAGCTGGGCCTGGATGCCATGGAGATCGAGTTCGTCCAGGGCGTGCGCATGAGCGACGGCCTTGCCGGGGAGGTCGCGGCCGAGGCCAGGAAGCTCGGCGTGTCGCTCTCGTCCCATGCGCCCTATTTCGTCAACCTCTGCTCCACGGAGCCCGGGAAGGTGGCTGGCACGAGAAGGCACATCCTCGCCTCCGCCCGCACCACGGCGCTCGCGGGCGGGGGCATCACCGTCTTCCATCCAGGGTTCTACCAGAAGCTCGCGCCGCCGGAGGCCTTCGGCATCGCGAAGAAGGCGCTGGAGGGGATTGAGGCGGAGCTGAAGGCCGGCGGGGTGGGGATACGGCTGGGCGCAGAGACCGTGGGGAAGAAATCCGCCTTCGGCGGGCTGGACGAGAACATAAGGCTCGCGCAGCAGCTCGAGATGGTCGAGCCGGTGCTCGACTTCGCCCACCTGCACGCGCGCGGCGACGTCCGCATAAGGTGCGAGGCTGACTACCGGGCCATCTTCGACAGGCTCGAGAAGGAGCTGGACGGCTACGTGAAGCGGTTCCACTGCCATTTCTCAGAAATAAACTATTCCGCCAAGGGCGAGCTGAACCACTACCCGCTGGGGACGAACAACGAGCCGCCCTTCAGGCCGCTCATGAAGCTGCTGGCCGAGAACGGCTATGCAGGCACAGTGATATGCGAGACGCCGAAGCTGGACCTGGACGCGCTCCTCATGCAGAAGGAATACCTGCGGCTGAAAGGGCACAGGGGGACCTGATGGCGCTTCTCATAGATTACCTGGAGGACGCGGCAGCCTGGCTCAGGGTCAGGAAGGAGCGGTTGCGCAAACTGGACGAGCAGTACCGCGGCGCCTACGACCGGGACCTGAAGCGCGAGATGGCGGTCGTCAAGCAGGAGATACGGAAGAAGTCCGCGGAGATAAGCGACGAGCTCATATACAACCTGGAGGAGCTCCGCTACCTGAAGGAGTACTTCCCGGAGGTGCTCGCGGCGTTCATGGACGACGGCGAGATCGGCCCGCTCCTGAAGAAGAAGGAATGGCTGCTTGATTTCCGGCCGGTGCCGCCGCAGGAGGCTGCCATGCGGCTGGAGCAGCTCCGGCGCTGGAGGGCCCAGCTCAGGGACGCGAAGAAATTCCTCCGCGGCTGGGTGGGTGCCGTGGATGCGCGCTCCTTCACGGCCACATACCCCCTGCTGAGCGGCCATCTGGAGGCGAAGATGGACAAGGAGGACGTGCAGGCTGTCATAGGCAGGGCCGACCGTTCCATGCTGCGCGAGGGCTGGCTGCTCCTGCTCACTGACACGCTCATAGAGATACCGCTGACCAAGTTCGTGATGAAGCTCAACCAGCTGCGCTACGACGAGGCCGCAGCCAGGGGCGAGACGAAGCGGATGGAGGGCAAGGGCACCATAGCCGAGGCCAATGCCCTGAAAAAGCTCAGGCATCTCATCCGCATGAGGGAGCATTACGAGCGGATGATACGCCAGCTGCTCCTTGCGAATCCCGGCTACCTCCGCTCGCTCAGGAAAAGCAGGACCTGGCTCTCCAAGGGGAAGCTGACCTCCATCCAGCGCATCGCGGAGACCGTGACGCCCCGCACCGTGAAGGAGAGGGCCTGGCTGAACGAGATGAGGAAGCGCATCGGTGAGTGACTAGCGCTTCAGCGATTTTATCTTCTGCGCCAGCGTCTTTTTCCGCTTCTCGCCTATGCGGGGGTCCTTCTCTATGAAGAATGCGTAGAAGTTGGAGAGCAGCTGCCCGGTGCGACTCCGGTCGAGCTCCTGCGCCCTTCTGAGGTGCGCATCTGAGCGCGGGTCGTCCATGAGCATGTAGCACATGGCGACGAAGAACTCTGATTCAACGTCCTTCGGCTCGACGGCCAGCGCGCTGGAAAACGCTTCCACCGCCTCGTCGAGCTCGAATATCTCGAAGTGCGCCATGCCCTTCATCTTGAAGTAGCCCGCCTTCCTCCTTATGGAAAGCGCCCTCTCGAAATGCTCCTGCGCCGCGTCATAGTTCTTGAGCTTGAGCGAGACCACGCCGCGCAGGTACCAGAGCTCGTCGCTGTTCCTGTCCTGCACAAGCATGGCGTCGAGCACCCTGCCCGCGTCCCTGTAGCGCTGCTGCGCGAGGAGCGTTCGCACCGCTTCTTCCATGAGGTGGATTTGCGCCGTAGTTAATTAAAAACCACCCGCCATCGCCGGATGCGGGCCAACGCCGGTGCAGGATGCTTTTTTAAACGCTTCCATATAATGTATTATTGGAAATAACGTTAAAAAGTGGAACTATGGCCGAAACCTTCGCGGAAAGGGAAAAGAAAGCCCCGGCGCTACTTCCGGCAATCGAGCGCAAGCAGGCGCTCCACAGCGCGCTGGACGTGCTCGGCAACTGCGCCTCTAATCTCCGCATCCATTCCGAAGGCACCTATGGCAATGTCGCCGAGGCAGCCATGGCCACCCGCAGAGCGGCAAACGTCCAGGCCGTGCTGCCAGAGGGCTCTGCGCCGCTGCATGCGCGTTTGTCAAGGGCATTGGATTCCCTGATGGGCTGAGCCGATGAGATTTGACAGGAGCCTGGCAAACGAGAAAGTCCAGCTGTTGTTCTACATTATCATCGAGAAGGGCGGGAAGCGGATGCTGAAGCCGCTCAAGTTCGAGCACGACATACAGATATCGCTCAAGCTCGTGCGCGCCATAGCCGACGACACGGTCATACCCACGTTCTACGAGACGCTCGAGAAGAACCTGCTGGAGCGCGGCGTGAAGCCAGGCTCCAAGGTCCAGATGAGGGCGAAATTCAACGAGAAGCACGCCATGCTGGACCCGGTCTTCACAGGCACGCGCGTCCTGTGCGAGGTTAAGGTCTGATTATTCCATCTCGATGGTTCCTGGCGGCTTGTTGGTGATATCGTAGGCCACGCGCCCTACCGAGCGTATCTCGTTCGTTATGCGCGTCGATATGCGCTCGAGCACGTCCGGAGGGATGTGCGAAAAGTTCGCGGTCATCCCGTCAAGGCTGCGCACCGCGCGGACGATGACGGTGTACTGGTAGGCGCGCTCGTCGCCGCGCACGCCGACCGTCTTGGAAGGGAGCAAAGCAGCGAAATACTGCCACGGCCTCTCCATCTTCCCTGCCTTCACCGCGGCGTCAATCTCGCCCTCCACTATGAAGCATGCGTCCTGCACTATCTTCGCCTTCTCCTCAGTGACCTCGCCCACGATGCGCACCGCGAGCCCAGGCCCCGGGAACGGCTGCCTCTGGTGGATGCTCTCAGGCAACCCGAGCTCCTTGCCGACCATGCGCACCTCGTGCTTGTACAATTCGCGCAGCGGCTCGCAGAGCTTCAGGTCCATCTTCTCAGGCAGGCCGCCGACGTTGTGGTGGCTCTTTATCGTATCCCTGCCAAGCCCGCCGCTCTCAATCCAGTCCGGCGCGATCGTCCCCTGGATGAGGAACGCAGCCTTGCACCTCTTCGCCTCTTCCTCGAAAATGCGTATGAACAGCTCGCCTATTATCTTCCTCTTCTTCTCAGGGTCGTCCGCGCCTCCCAGCCCATCGAAAAAGCGCTTCCGCGCATCGATGACCTTGAGCTCCACGCCAACGGCCTTCGCAGTCTTCCTGACCTCGTCCGTCTCGTTCTTCCGCATGAGCCCTGTGTCGACGTAGATCACATGGAGCTGGCCAGGCACCGCCCGTGCCGCCACCGTCGCGGCTACGAACGAGTCCACGCCGCCTGACACGGCCGTGATCGCCTGCTCCTTTCCTATGGCCTTGCGTACCTGCTCGACTGACTGCGTTATGAATCTTTTCGGGTCAAAGGGCATTCAAACACCTGTTGCGTTGGTCATATTCGTAATATTGTAATAGACTGCCTGGGGAAGATGCAGCGCGCCGGCTGCGGCGCCGTTTGCCGCAATAAGGATTGCCAGTGCGGGTATGCAGGACAGGAACACGATGACGAGGACGTGCAGGTAGGAGAGGTCATGGACCATTGCGTACGCCCTGCAGCGCACCCAGAACATGAAATACAGCGTCATCGCCACGTAGGCGAAGAACGCAAGCGCTCCTGCGCACGGCACCACCCCGAATATCATTATGGCCGAGGATATGGCCATGGAGAGGGCCACCAGCGAGGACAGGTAGTACTGCCTGGTGAACGTCCCCTTCCCGCCCGTGAGGCGCAGCGCATAATATACGATGCCGTCCTGAAAAAGGCAGACCAGCAGGACCGTCACTGTCGAGAACAGCAGGAAGAGCGCAAACGTCCCGAGCGTGCTGAAGTCCGGCTCAGGCTCCACGCTCGAGCCTGCGAGTTCAGCCAGCGTCTTGTACGTGTAGGCGGCGAAATAGAGCGATTCAGCGTAGATGGCAAGCGAAAGCACGGCGCCGAGCAGTGTCGCAACGACGAAAATCGAAACCGCTGCGCGCAGGTCCGCATCCGGGAGCATCCGGCTGAACGTTTCGTCCGCCTTCCGGTAGTCGAAAAGGGACTTGGCCGCATTCCATGACGTTTCCAGCATGCCTGCATATGCAAGCAGCCCGGCCTTTCCTGCCCTGGCTGGCGCACTCTCCGCCTTCTTCATGACAGCCTATCGCAGCACCGGTTTAAATAAATTGAGCCCGTTTCTACCCCATGCGGATTATCGCCGACCTGCACGTGCACAGCAAATACGCGCGCGCCACCAGCGCCCAGTGCGACATAAAAGGCCTGTCCGAAGGCGCCAAAACCAAGGGCATAGGCCTCATGGCCAGCGGCGATTTCACCCATCCGGCCTATTTCCACGAGATAAAAGCCGACCTGCAGGGGAGCGACAGGGGCTCTGGCATCTACGAATACAACGCCATGAAATTCATACTTTCCACGGAAGTGGCGGTCACGTTCGAGCTGAACGGAAAGAACAAGAGGATGCACCACATCCTGCTCGCGCCATCGCTGGAAACCGTGGCGCAGATAAACGACCGGCTCGCGAAATACGGAGACCTCAAGGCCGACGGCAGGCCCACGCTGATGCTGTCCAGCGCCGCGCTCGTGGAAGAGCTCCACGCGGTATCGCCCGATATCGCAGTAATCCCTGCGCACGCCTGGACGCCCTGGTTCTCGGTGTTCGGCTCCAAGGCAGGCGTGGATTCCATGGAGGAGGCGTTCGGGGACCAGGCGCACAGGATATTCGCAATCGAAACAGGCCTCTCGTCGGACCCTGCCATGAACTGGATGCTCAGCGCACTCGACAAATACTCGCTCGTGTCCAACAGCGACGCCCACAGCCTGGGCAAGCTCGGCAGGGAGGCGAACGTGTTCGAGCTGGAGAAGCTCGACTTCCGCTCGCTCATCGACGCCATACGGACGCGCAAGGGCTTCTTGAAGACCTACGAATTCTATCCCGAGGAGGGGAAATACCACTACGACGGCCACCGCGACTGCAAGGTGCTGCTCACGCCCTGGGAGGCGAAGGAGAGGAACAACATCTGCCCTGTCTGCAGGAAGAAGCTGACAATCGGCGTGATGCACCGCGTGGCAGACCTCGCCGACAGGAAGTTCGGCTTCAGGCCGGAAAAGGCGGTCCCGTTCCAGCACATAGTCCCGCTCACCACCGTGATATCCAAGGCGCTGAAGAAGACCGAGCTCTCCCCCGCGGTCGCAGAGGAGTATTCCAAGCTCATCCGCTATTTCGGCAACGAATTCGCCGTGTTCGAAGCGCCGGCAGAGCAGGCCCGCCTCGCCACGTCCCCGTCCATCGCGGATGCTATAATCCGCGTGAAGGAGGGCAGGATACGCTGGGTTCCGGGCTATGACGGGGTGTTCGGCGAGCTGATACTCGACGACACGGCGGACACGAAAAAGACCGTTGACAAGAAGCAGAAGAACCTGTCGGATTTCTAACCTTTTTCCGCTTTCTTCGCCGCGCTTTTTTCCTCTCCCGCGCCGAACATGTTCATCAGGAGCGGTATGGCATAGAACGACGCCGCAATCCCTGCCAGCGCGCCGGTGAGCAGCCGCATGGCGTTGCCGCTCTCATAGACGAATGGCAGGACGCCTGTCTCGGACAGCAGCTGTATCCCGCCGTCCAGCCCGATTGGCGCCAGCGCGATGATGAGCCAGATGGCAGGCCATACCCGCGTATCCTTGATATTGCGCACCAGCGGATAGACCAGGGCGCCTAAAAGCATCGCGCCGTATATGCCGAAGTCGCGCGAGCAGGCAGGCATCTTGTATCCAGCCACGCCATCCACGACGGCCTTTATGGCTGTCCGGTCCGCCACCGTGTTCAGCAGCGTGCCGTTCTGCGGCGTGCAGTCGCCCAGCCAGTATGCCATGCCGTCGCCGAAGACGCAGAGCGAGCGCGAGAGCTTCTGGTGGCAGGTGTATGAGAACGCTTTGTAGAGCGCAGACTGGTCGCTCCCGAACGAAAGCAGCGGCACAGCCACGAGCAGGCCAGTGAGCACCGCGAAGAAAAGCAGGTATATCCCGTATATCACGTATGCGCGTTCCATGCTATCGCCGTGATAAGTCAGGGAAAGGTTTTTTAATTCGTTTCCCGATATGCTGTCAAGGTGATTTAAGTGACGACCAAGCTATCAAGACTGTACGGAATGGACATCTTTACCGACTCCGGTAAGTTCATCGGGAACGCCCAGGACTTCATCGTGGATTTCGAGGGCGGCGAAGTGTCAAGGATACTGCTGGAGCAGCTTCCGGTGGGCAAGGATGACGCCAAGAAGGCGCTCCGCGAGAGAAGCATCCTCTACAAGAACGTGAAGTCGGTCGAGGACGTAATCGTCATAACCAAGGGCCCCACGGCCGGCGCCCAGTGAATCCAGATGGTAAAGCTGCTGGCGGTGCTGTCAATCATAGGCGGCCTCATAATCGGCACCGGCATAGCCATGCTCGGCACTTCCCTCATCCCTGGCATCGACCAGCAGATGCAGATAATAATCGCCATCGTGCTAAGCATCTTTGCGGCCATGGCCCTTTACTTCATGACCAAGGGTGGCGGCGGCAGCAGCTAGCCACCTGCCTATCTTTTTCTTCAGTTTCGCGTCAGGCCGGACGATGACCAGGCCCCTGTGCGGCTGGCCGTAGATGATGATGTCCTTTTTCCCGCCTGCCATTATGAACGCAAGGGCGGTCAGGTCCTCCTCCCCGTCGATGAGCACCGCCCCGCCTTCCTTCATCAGGCGCCCGGCGTCCTTCATTATGGCCCCGGACAGCGTTCCGGCGGGATTGCGGTAGTGCCTCGCGCTGCTGAAATACGTCCTGAGTATGCTGACCATGCCAGAGTCCAGCGCCTGCCTCATGAACTGGTGGTCGAACACCGCCAGGTGGGGCCTGACGCCCAGGGCGAGGAGGCTGAGGGTGCAGATGTCGCCCACGGCAGTGATGCGGTGGTCGCGGCTGAGCCTCTTCACCGAGCGGAAGTCCCGCTCCAGCCTGCCGAGCGGTTTCTTAAGCTGTTCCTTCACGGCCTCGGGTATTTTCATAGAATCCGGTGCCCTTTCTCATTGCCGACTATTATCAGGTCGAATTTCGTGAATATGCCATTCTCTATTATGCCCGGCATGCTCTTGAGCCTCTCCTCGGTCTCCTTCGGATTATCCAGCTTCATGTGGCAGTCGACTATGAAGCTGCCGTTGTCGCTTATGACCGGCCCGAGCTTGGCCTTGGCCATCCGTATGCGCGGCTTGTACGCCTTCAGGTGCTTCATCACCAGCGGCGCAGCGAAGGGCAGGACTTCCAAATTTACCTCTCCTTCGAGCACGCCGTCCATCACCTTGCTCTCGTCCACGATGATTATGAACTTCTTCGCGTTGTAGCCGATTATCTTCTCCCTGGTGAGCGCCCCGCCTCCGCCCTTGAGCAGCGCGGTCTTCGTCACCTTGTCCGCCCCGTCCACCGCCAGGTCTATCTCGTCTATGGCGTCCGTTTCCGTGACGAACAGGCCGCTCTCTATGGCGAGCATGCGCGAATCGAACGAAGTGGTCACGCAGGTAATCTTCATGCCCTTTTTCGCCTTCTCTCCGAGCAGCCTGATGAACTCCTTGACTGTGCTGCCGCTCCCCAGCCCTATGCACATGCCGTCTTTCACGTAGGCTAGCGCTGCCTTGGCAGCATTTATCTTTGCCTCGCTCATATCATCCCAGCTTGGTGAAGTTGATGCCCTTGCCGTTCTCCTGCCTGACGACCTCCAGAAGGTTGCCCTCCTGGTCCGCAAGCGACAATTCGGTGAAGTCGCTGCCCACCCTCACGGTTATTATCCTCGGGCGGTTGTCCAGCATCACCTTGACGCTGTAAATCTTCTGCTTCTGGTCGTAGGCGTATTGCACCTTGCAGTTCTTGAAAAGGTCAGGTTTCAT
>CAZYGF010000009.1:0-11199 GCA_964647575.1 Microcaldota archaeon | reverse complement strand
ATGGACAGGCTCATGCGGGAAAAGGTCTGGATGACCATTGGGCAAACCGCTGGAGGGATAGCGGTGGGAGTCGTGCCTTATGTGGGTGGTTTGCTCGCATTCGGATGGTTCGCCAACATGGCACGGGAGAGTCTCGTTTACGAATACCGCACGACTGGCACAGTTTCACCGGGGTCGGTCGCCATGTCGACGCTCATGGTAGCCCCGCTAGGCCTGGGGATTGCCGGGAGAATACTCACGGCCACGGGACGCACAGGTGCTGCAGCGTGGGCCACGACCATGATCATTCCGATGACCGGGGTGATGGTTGGCGCAGGAGTATGGGGCGGTGCCGAAAGCATCGCTGCGGCAGCAAAAACCGACGACATGTATCGCCGCAACACACTCCTGATCCAGGCCGCGCTCAACCTTTCAATGGCAGGGATGGGTGTGGTGGGCGGGGTGCTGGCGATAAGAGGCGGGGCGACGATGCAGCCCGCGATGGACCTGATGGCGAGGAGGATAAGCTTCCTGGACGAGATGAACGCACTCGAAATGCTCACCGGCCAGCCAGAGCTGGCATATGCAACTGCCGGAGGCGGCATACGCGGCATCAGGATCATGCCGGCAAAAGAGCGGCCGACAGTCATGCTGATGAATGAAGAAAAACCAGGGGCGGGCGGTGGAACCGGACGCCAGCCGCCAGCGCCAGACCTGTCAACGACCCCAGCCGCCCAGCTAAGGGCGCCTGGGGCTGCAAAGCGGGCTGCGGGGCAGCTAATCGGATGGGCCAAGACGACTCCCCCGGTGAAATGGTTCGGAAAGACATTCGGCAAAAAGCAGCCGAGAACCGCGGTTCCAGGCACAGAGGAATACTATGGAGAGGCGGCCACAGACATCTGGAAAACAATAGCCCTGATGGACGAAACGCGGTTCAATAAGGCGCGTGCGAGTGCCGAGAATGAAATAAGGGCAGAGATGAGGAGCCAGATAGAGATGAGAACGCAGGCTGGAAAGGCCACGGCCATGGACGAGGTGGTTCTTAAAGTGCTCGATAAGCCAGATGCCGCTGCGTACGTCAAGACGCTCGTGGAAAGGAAATCGATAACCCAGGCGCAAGGAGAAGAAATAATGAGGGCTTTCAAAGAGACCCGCGGGCAGACCGAAGCATACCGGGACCTCACTGAGCTGGAGAATGCCGTCAACTCCGCACCGAAACACCTTGCTGAAATGATGAAAGCGCTCTACAGCTGCGTGAGGCTGGACAAGAGCTGCTGGGAAACCATGGTGAGGCTGTACTCGTATAAGTCGGTACGGCTGGCGCTCAAACAGGAAGGCGTGGCGGATGCTGACCTGGCGAAAATCAATCAAGCCTTAGACGTTGCAATCGAAAACGCTGCGACGAAGATGGCGAAGGCGGACATCAAAAATGCCGTGGACAACGCGAAGGAAAAAGTCGGTGGGAGATTTCTTCAAAACCGTGCCGCGAAGACGGATGCGGCTGAAAAAGCGCGTAAAAACGCCGTGAGAGAGGCAAAAGAAGCGTACATGACGCGAATAGAGCTTGAGTCAGAGCTGAACGGAAGCATAGGATCGGACAATGCAAAGAAGATATACACGACGGCTGAAACATGGGGCAGGGAAAATACGGGGCGCGAAGGGGTAGCCACGGAGCTGATAGGCCCTGAGCTGGAGCACGTTTCAGTCCCGCCGGCGGAGCCAGGCGTGGTGCCCCCAAGGCCGGAGATGCGGCCCGGGGAGGAAGCTCCTAGAGTGGAGATCGCAGAAAGCGGTGCAAAGTCGTACAAGGGAAGGACCGTGGTCACGACGAAAAGCATACTCACAGAGTGCAACAACGCCACCAGGCGGGCCGCGTCAGCAGTGGAAACCATAAAGGCAGAGAACTGGATAGCTGAGGAGCTCAAGGCTGGCATGAGAAACCAAATAGGAACGGCCACGGATGTGGACGCCGCGCTTCTCGCAGCGCTCAGGAGCAAGCCCGTCAGGGATGCTGTCGATGCGCGCCTCAAGGCACTCGGGGAGACCGAGGAGTCCAGGGCAAACATAATGAAGATTTTCGACACGGCCCTCGGACTGGAGTCGGCTGATGCGAGGGGGCGGACGTTCATGGCGAAGTCGCTTGACGAGGTGCTAGAAGCCATGCCGAAGGTGGAGGCAGAAGGTGGAGGGAAGAAGAGCTTTTTGCCGGACCTCACAGCCATACGCAATAATGCAGGGCTCAAAGCCGACCTGATTACTGCCCACGCATACGACGGTATGGCCAGGACTGAGATCAGCAAGACAACGTTAGATGCTGCCAAAATCGCAAGCAAGGGCCAGCAGTTCACGATAAGGCCGGCGCTAGTCACCGCTGGAAAAGGCGCGTTAGGTATAGGTGATTTTCTTACGGGCGCCTCAGGGTGGGGGGAGGTGGCAAAGGCAGGCGGCTGGAAGAGGGCATGGCGCGAAGCCACAAAGCCACCCAACATTGTTCGGGGCGTAGTGGTTGTCGGCGGAACAATCGTCCTGGTATGGCGTAGTGCAGAAGAACGCGATAAGGCGCTCGACGAGGTAAGCAACCGGTACGGCCTCCAGCCGAAAGGCAAGAGTGCAGAGTTCCTGCTGACAGATAAGGGGCAGGAGTGCATGTATGCCCTACCAAGCTGGAAAATGAAAAGGGAAGACTGCACCATCAGGCAAGCAGACACCAAGACGATGGAGGAGTACTTTGATGCCATAGAAGCCAGAGGAGGCCTGGTCTTCAATCCGGACAGGCTTGACGAGATACTATCCGACGCGGCAGGCTGGTTTCCTCGCTGGCAAGAGAAGTTTAAGAACCGGACCTTGCGGATGGACATGGCGGATTTCGTCAACAGCAGGCTGGACACGTGGAAGGAGAACGGATACATATTCGAGAAACCGGTATATGCAGTGGCATACAACTTCTGCCGGGAAGCAGGGCTGAACAAGGGGGATAGGCTGGAGGCGGTGAAATTCCTTGGCGACAACCCGGCCCTGCTCAAGGATCTCATCGTTGAAGTTGCCAGCGGAAAGTTACTGCTCTCCGAACTCAGGGATGTTCTCTTTGAGACCGTAAAAATCACAAAGGGAAAGAAGGAGGTGGATGTGGAGCAACTCGTCGCCAACAAGGAAAGTGCGGAGCAAAGGCTGACGAAACGGGAACTCCCCGTGGCCATGGCGGAGAATTCATTCCTCCGCAACCTGGACAGGGCAGCTTGCGCTCAGGCAGCTACGAAGGATAGGAAAGCAAAGGATGCTCTCACCAAGCTTCTTCCAACTGTAAGAAAATCCACTGATGCGCTGAACAACCTGAACGCGTTCACATTCGATAGGGCGACCGAGGCTGTTTATGGCGACTTCTCTGCGCTCGGAAACATGATAATCAAGAGCACAGACGCGGCTTCACTGGCCAATAATGCGAGAGCCGGAAACCTCACCGAGGGGGTGATAGGACCCAAAGCGCTCGGCTATCTTGACGCGAGGCTTTATACAGAACCCGAACTAGTCAGGTATGTCGTGCAAAACTCGGCCAAGGACCCGACGACAGGCGGGCTGGACGCGAAGGGCGCTGGCGTATACGGATGGCTTAGGGCAAACAGCCACCATCTCGTGAACCGGAAGTTCATGGAACTTCTCAGATACGAGCACACACTGGACAGGGTGTCCATTTCACTCGAAGGAGGAGATGTGTCGCGGTTCTACGACCCGGCGACAAAGGAGGGCCGCCTGCCGCAGATCGCCCTGCTGCTCCAGAAAAAAGGGCTGTACGAGGAGAAGACTGCCCTTCCCGGGGGGGAACCGAACCAGCCGCAGACGAAGGAGGTCGCATGGTGGATGACTGAAGCCGAGACCTTCAATACCATAGTGCAGAATACAAGCGCTCGGGAGGAACCCCCACGAGCCGTCACCTTCGTCAACGAGGAGGCCCGCAAACAGCTGGACAAGCTGCTGGACGATATCGAAATCACTGAGGACAAGGGGAAAAGGCCGCTCACGGCTGATGAGAGGAACTGGGTGATCACAATGCTGAAGAATGCGGCGGTCTACAATGCGAAGCCCAAGGAGAACCCTGAGCTCAAGAGATACTCGCAACTGGCAAAACCAACCGGGATTGCCGTGGAACTGGATAAAGATGGCGCGATAAATGAAGTGAGCATGCCTGAGCCCGGCACCCCGCGGTGGAACGAAACCAGGAATTGGCTGGTAAATTACTTGGCGTCTGAGGGGGGATGAGGGATGGCATCCGTAACCCTTGACGGGAACAAAATCGTTGTGATATGCAGCGGTGCCAGAATCCTCACGACCGTCACAGTGGACAAGTCCGACTCCCCGAAGACCCTGAAGCAGGGGATTATGGCCGCCCTGATGGAGGCTGCAGACATAAAACCGCAGTATAGCGGGGAGATAAGCACCATCAACGTAGCAACCGCAGCAGATACCATACGCGGCCAGCTCCTGGCGGTTCCAAAACAAGAGAAAAAAATTGAAGTGAGCAAGCCTGCGGCGCTTGGGAAGACGCCAGCCGCCCCGGCCCGGGTGCCAGCGCCGCCAAAACCCGAGAGCGTCCCGCCGCGCCGCAGCGAGACAGACATGACATGGCTCAAGGCGAGGCTGGACGAATGCAGGGGAGGCGACCTGAAGCGCGTGGCCGCGCTCTACGGCAGCAGGGACCAGCTGGACAGGCAGACCGCTTCACCCGCCCAGCAGGCAGCCGCCACCGTCGCCGTTTTCACGGCATTGTCGGAAATCCCGTCCTTCAGGATGGGCTCCGCTTCGAAGCTGAAGGATTACCACGAGCTCTCGCTGCTCAGCGACTACATGAAGACCTACAAGGGCATCGAAGGCGCGGGCGACGACGTCATAAACGCCGCGAACATCTATATCCGCTACTTCCTCCTGGAGCTGGGAACGCAGGAAAAACCAGCTTATGCACCGGAGCTCAGCCAGCTCCCGGCCTGCAAAAAGGCCATGGACAAGCTCCAGCAGCCGCTGCTCGGCCTGCAGCCGCTCATCGGCCCCATGGACACCCAGACGATAATCGCCGCAGCGCTCTATATAAGGCGCTGGAACCTGACGGATAGGCAGAAGGTTCCGGACAACGAAGTGCAGCCGTGGCAGACGCCTGAGACGCTCGCCGCCGGCCAGAGGGTGATGGCACAGCTGCCGAGGATAACCGGCCGCATAGACACGACAAACCGCGAGATAAAGGTGAATGTGAAGTGGTAGGTAGCATGGTGGCGTTGAAGAAATCACAGCTGGAAGAAGCGGTCACCCCGGCCCAGCGGCAGGCAGTGCAGGAGGCAGTCGAGACGGTCTCTGCGCTCAGGGATTTCATATTGTACGGGAATGCGCAGAGAAAGGACGATTTCTCAAACAAGTACGACGCCAACTCCAGGGGGGCCAGCGCCGATATCTTCCACAGGGCGATGATGGCCGAGTTTGAAAAGCAGGTGCTCAACGACCCGGCGATCGGGTGGACGATGAAGCAGTACGTGAAGGAAGGCGGCGGCACATTCAACGCCAACACGTTCATCGCCTACCTCTCGGACATCCGCAGGGCGGTGGAGAAGAACGATTCCGCCGCGTTGGCCGTATACACTGACACCACGTTCTTTTCGGCCGATTACATAAAAAATGTCAACGGGCCGCTCATAGCCCTGTGCAGGCAGCCGCCGGCAGAGGAAAAGGCCTTCGTTCCAAGCCAGGCGCCGTCGCCACAGGCAAAGGCCGTTCCAACCAGGCAGCCCACCACAGAGGAAAAGGCAGACGCGGAGAAACTGGCAGGCGATGCCGCTGACATGTTCGCAGGCATGGTCGGGACCGCGAGATGGGGCGAGACAGAGACCGTCTTGGGGCGGATAAGGGAGATGGTGAAGGGCGGGCGGAAGGAGAGGGAGATCGAAGCCATCTCGAAAGCCATCCTGGAGCAGCTGGCCGAGGCCAGGGCGAAGGGCGACGCTTTCGAAGCTGCCTTCCTGGACTCGTTCGAAAGGGCGCTGCGCGGGCGGCATCAGGAATGCGCGGACATCCTGAATGCCTTCCGCACGGACAGGGAAGCGGCGAAGCTTTCCTATGCTGATTACACTGCATTGTTCGGCAAGCTGCCGGCGCTGTTCGCCGAATTGCTCACGAAGGGATACGACCTCGTATCGGTTGCCGACAGATACGGCCCAGAGCTCACGCGCGCGGTGCACGCCCGCATGGAGAAAATATCGGAGCCGCCGCTCAGGGGCATAACGCAGGAAACGCTCGGCAAAAGGCTGGCCGAGGTGAAGAAGTTCGTCAATGATTACGATAGCGGGAATGGGCTGCACGAGCTCGATGCGCTGATCAGCGGCTGGGAAAAGGCGCTCAAGTCGGCAACGACGAATGCGCAGGTGCTGGCGCTCCACCAGCAGATACCCAGCGTCGGGATGCTGGAGGACACGGAAGTGAACGTGCTGTTCGGCAGGAGGACCATCCGCGCGCTTGCCGAGGGCTCGAACGATTTCTACAGGACCATCGGGAAGACCTGGATATCCAGGCTGGAGACGGTCACCAAAAGCCTCAGGAACGAGACCAAGGATACCATGACCAGCAGCTTCGCAGAGGCGATGCTCAAGAGGGCGAATCTCGACCTGGGGAAGCTTGACACGCTTCTCGACGCGGCAAAGGACGCGAACCAGGGCATACCGCCGGCACTCGCCAAGCTGGACAACCTACTGAGAACCCTGCCCCTGGAGAACACCGCGGCAAGGGAGCAGGCGATAATAAGCGCGGATGCAGAGATACGCGGCCTCATAAAAAACCTGGCCGGCGCGCTGGCTGCCGTTTACCCGAAGGCGGACGCCGCGCTGGTGGAAAGAAGGCTCATGATACAGTTCGTAGTGCCGAGCGGCACTGCGATTGCAAAAATGAAGAGCCTCGTGGACGGAATCAGCGGGGATGTTCCGGGCATGGAGGCGGTGAAGGCGCTCATGCCTGTGCAGATGGAGGTTTCGCCAACCTTCGACAACGCCTTGCTTGCGACCCTCAGGAACAGGGAGGTCTCGGCCGCGCTGGAAGCGCACCTGGCCAAGGAGGTCAAGGCCGGGGCCATTGGCAAGGCGTCCGCGAAGAGGGTGATGGCTGCTTACGCAGAGGCCATGGAGAAGAGCACCGTGGACGATGCCATAGCCGCATTCCCGCCTGAATTCCAGGCGTTCGGCGACTCGCTGAAGGACATGAGGCTGCGGCTCCGCGAGCCCCTGGAAAAAGAGGCGGCGGGCCACGCACCGCTCACGACGCTCCACGAGAGAAATGGGGCCATATCCAGCCCCGTATTCCTCAGGTTCAGGAACGAGTTCGCTGAAGCGATAAATATGCACATAGGCCGCCTGGAGAGCGGCGCAGTCGGCCTGACGACCGCAAGCGATAAATTCGTCACCAAGTCCAGGGAGGACATGGCCCACCAGGCCAGGGCTGCATTCCAGAACATGCCGCTGGAATACGCCTACGGCATCTATCAGATGCTCAACAAGACATACAAGAACAACTGGGCGGCGGCCGCTAACACCCCCGAGGAGATGGCCAGGATATGCGCCATGGTGGCAAACCTGACCGAGCTTCCCGCACCCTACGCGTCAAGGGTGATGGAGGTCATCGGCGAGCAGGTGCTGAAGAAATTCGACGACGTCTCCATAGCCCTGATATGCAATGGCATCGCAGGCTACAGCCAGTCATTCATAAACGGCGATTACTACCACCTGCTCGCGAGGTATTACAACACCCTCCCTGACAAAATCGAGAGCATATTCATGGACATAACCATGGTGCAGAGGGGGGCGAGGGAGCAGGGCTACGATGTCAGGCTCAGGACGCCTGCAGAGGACGAGGAATATTACGAACTGTTCGTGCCCGGCACCATCATAAAATTCATGGTGCCCAAGAGGGTTTTCATGGAATGGCGGCCCAAAGGCGCAGCCATGGTGGCAGTGTCGCCGGACCTGGCAGCAGGCCCCGCGTGGGACCCGGATTTCTTCAAGGTCTTCGGCACCTTCCTCAACGAGACCATGCTGCAGGGCAATGTCAACCTGCCCATGCCATTCATCAGGATACCCTACCTCCTCCAGAACGTTGGCGCGCTTGCGCCTGATTTCCTGCCGCCGGTGGGCGAGTACATAGCCGCCACCCAGGCCTATGACCTGACGCGCCACCACCTGGAGACCAAAACCGGGGCAGTCACTACGGGCGGGGTGGTCACCACGCCGGCCACCAAGACGGAGACGAGCACCACCACCATAAACGCGTCGCAGGAGTGGGTTAGGGAGGGAGCGACTGCGACAACGGCTGAGGACTTTACGTTCATGGACGGCACCGGCCTTGACGCTTACCAGAAGGGCAGCGCCAGGGGCCAGAACATCAGGATGAAAGTGCCATTGATAGGCGAGACCCAGATCACCGCATTCGACGTGGATTACGAGCAGACAGGCACCGCCCTGAACACCATCGGCGGCTTCCTGTCAGGGCTTGGCCCTGCAGGGGCCGACACATACATGCTTTTCAGGCGCAACCAGACCGGCAAGGACGTCACGCTCGACGCCCACCTCTACAAGAGGGCGGCAAACGGCAGCTACATAGAGAGCGACGCGACCACGCTCACCGCGGACCAGGCGCAGCAGCTCTACGGAAGGGCGTTCTCGCGCCCGATGCAACGGCTGTACGCAGGCGGCAGGATCGGGCCCAAGACCGCGGACCCCATGGTGCAGCTGGATGGCGCCCTGCTGTTCTCAGGCCCATGGACCGCAGGGTACACCAGCCTGGAGCAGTTCCAGGGCGCTGGCGAGGCTGTGCGGTTCCTGAAGGAATGGGGCGAATACGTGGATTACGAGCACACCCGCAGCGGAAAGGCCAACGGCGCCTTCGGCCAGTTCAGGCCCGACAACGCCCACAGGGACTTCTGGGTGGGACGGCTCAGCGCCGAGAACCTCAGGATGGACGAGACTGGCAGGAGGAGGTACTACGGCGAATTCGTCTACATGAAATCGGATGACGCAGAGGTGAAGGGATTCGTCGGCCTTGCCGAGGACTTCACCTGGAGCAGGTTCTCTGGCGCGGGCATCGTCAACAAGGTCCTGGGCACTGACTTCCTCGGCCTGAATTATGTGGGCGGTGGCGGGGGCAGGATCACCAGGGAAGGGGAGCAGGCGATAGAGACCGCAGGCGGAGGGAAGATTTACGGCGTCAGCAAGGACAGCTTCCGGGGAGTCGTCGCATCCGCGCTTTACAAGACGTACACAGAGAAAGCCCAGGTGCAGCTGCCTGTCACTGAGCTGAGCGCTGAGGCACAGACATTCTATGACCAGAATCCGATCCTCCAGGGCGTGCTCAACCAGGTTCAGGCGAACGCCCAGGCAAGGCAGAGGCTCTACGAGCTCCTGATGAGCACGAACCAGGCGGACATAAACACGTACAGGAACGCCGGCATAACAATCGATAACAATGTTGTCAGCCTCGGCCAGGGCTCGCGGGACTGGCTGCGGACATACGCCCAGGAGCAAGGCGCAGCCACACCAGCGCAAAGAAGGAGCCAGCTGACCCAGATGCTCGTGTCTGCAGGGGCCCGCACCAAGCTCGCCACCGACCTTCACCTGCAGCTGGGCACGTCCTGGGACATACTCAGCAGCGGAGGGGCGACGTTCCTGACCTTCGAGTGGAGGCAGCCGTCTCCCAAAGTGGAGGACCTGGAGTTCAGGACGTTCGTGGTGAACGACCAGAAAAAGATTGTCCCAATTATCGGCGGCTACGGGGAGTTCAAGCCATTCGCAGGGATGCGGGGCTCGCTCGAGGCCTACTGGCCGCCCATCGGCGAACTGAGGCTGGGCATGCCGCTGGAATTCGCTTTCGGCGGCGGCTGGCTGCCGGCGACGTCCGCGGGATTCCACGGTGCCCTGAGGGTGCCTGTGACCAGCCGCCTCACGCTCGGAGCCGCCACAAGCCTCAGCACAGACTTCTTCGAGGCGACGATGAAACGCATGCAGGAGGAGGGGATGGTGGGCGGCGTGTTCGCGATGCCATATTCTGAGACGGTCGGCTTCAGGCTGGCCAACATATTCCTGTCAGGGGCGTTCATCCACCAGAACCAGGAGACCGCCACCGAGAGGACATCCCATGAGCGGCAGCTCAGCATCACAGGGGGGCTCAACTGGCTGACCACAAGGAAGAGCCTCACAGGCACGCTCGGCTCGCAGTACTGGGAGGCGACAATGCTGGGAGCGGAGCCAGCAGTCTACTCGCGCCTGGCGCTCAAGGCCGGCATAGACTACTCCATGAAGACCTGGAGGTCGACGAAAAACACCATTTTGCTCAACCCGGCGCTGACAGCCGAGGTGACCGTGGGCCGCACGATGCTGTATACGCCGGCGTCCGCGACGGTGCCGGCGTCAGCGACCACAACCACCACGGACTGGACGTTCCACTTGAGATTCGGCACGGCTTTCGGCGGCACCGGAAGATGAAAAAGGGTTATTTCGGGAGCTGCACTTCTATTTTAGGCGCTACCAGCGGCGGCACGATGTTTATGGCCTTGGCGATGAGCACGCCGTTCGTTTCCGCATTGAACGTGATGACGTTGATGAGCGGCTCTGCCAGCGATTTGGGCATCGTCTTGTCCTTTTTCCAGTCCTTCTCCAGCTTCTCCAGCTCGCTGCGGCTCCCACCCAGGGTGGCGTAGCCGTCGAACCTGAGGCTGGCGACCCCTGGCCTGTACTCGACCGCGTAGGAGAAATCGACGCGCAGGTCGCCGCCGTTCACCTTCATCTCGGTTATGTTCAGGTCGATCGCCACCGAGCTGAAGTTCTCGTCGCGCCTGCTTTCCGCCTGAACCTTGTAGAATCTTATGCCTTTCCAGTCCATAGTGACACCGTGGTTACATCACACCGTTAGGTTTTATAAGTATCTGCCTTTTGACGATTTTCTTGCCCTTTGCCGACGGCTCGATGGAGATCTTGCCGCCGAAATCCTGTGCGCCGGCTCCTGGTGGCAGCAGTTCCTTCCCGTCCACCAGCCTGTCGAGCGTGATTGCCAGGGCAGCGACCTCGCTGTGCGGCTGGCCTGTGACGGAAACGTTGAAATCGGCGAGCTCGTAGACCTCGCGCGGCACCTGCTCGGCGCCCACTATGACGAGCAGCTTCTGCGCCTTTTTCGCCTCAGGAAGCACGTTCGGCAGCGGCAGGCCGTACA
>CAZYGF010000008.1:0-11467 GCA_964647575.1 Microcaldota archaeon | reverse complement strand
CTTTGGCTTGCCCATGAGCTCCTGGGCCTTTTTGAATGCTACGACCGGTACGTCATTGGTCATGGCAAGCTGCGCAGGGCCCTCTGAAATAGCACCATACACGCCGTCTGTCTTGCCGAACTGGGCATAGAAGGAACGTACCGCCTGCCTTCCCACTTCGGATTCCGGCAGCCTGCCCGCAAGGCCCAGCCTTGAGCCGTATCTGGTCCGGCTGAACGTCGCAAACCCGACTACGTTGCCTGCTTCGTCCATAGTGACGAACCACATGGGAAGCCGCTGGAGGAGTTCTTCCGCATTTCCGTATATGAGGCCGATTTTTCCATAGGACTTCAGATAGGTGTCCCATACCTGCTTGCTATACTGTGCCCGCTCGTCCCCACCGACCATCTTCCACGGTCGCACGTTGCCCTGCGCTCCTGCGACTTCAATGCGGGTGAGGGGTGCCAGCCTTTCGTCTATGCCTTTCGCGGTCGCCTCGTCAAGCATTGCCCTGCGCGCCTTCACCGCTGCCACCGCCGCGTCTGCTTCCGAGCTCCCGCTTAGGACCGCATTTTCCGCATCGTCAAAGATATACCGTTCGATGGTCCCAGTCATCCTCCCGCTGCGCACACCTAAAAGCGATCTGGCCAGGTCTGCATCGCCTTTTTGCAGGCCCGCGGTTCCCAGTGCGGATTCGAGCGCCGCCACATCCCTCGTATATGCTGCAAGTTTGGACTCCACCACGTCTATGATGGCATCGGCTTCGCTCCTGCCCGCCTCAATCCTGCTGGCGACGGCATTCATATCATCAAATGAGAATCTGCCGGCTTCTGTTTTCTTCATCAACTTCATCAAGTCAATGGCATCATCTGCGACTTCGCTGCCTGCCCCCCTCTCATTCAGCGCCGTTTGAAGTCGGACCTGCAATTTCCTGTCCATGACCTCTGCCACGTCGTCGTCTATGAACATGATGATGTCCGCATCGTGCAAAGAACCGGTTTCTGCTGCCGCCTTTTTCCTCGCGGCTATTGTTTCAGCATATTCCGGGGGAGGCTCGCCCTCTATCCTCCCGGTCAGGTATCCCTCAATAATCCGCGCAGTTCCTTTTCTCTCTCTGTTGGCCGGAATATCGGTCATCCTGGCAAGGTGCGCTTCCAGCGCTTCGCTGCCCCTCTCCTGCCCTCTCGCCAGCTCTATCTCTTCGGCCGTAATCCTCGTTTCTCCAGGCCGCTTCCGCCCGCTCGTTTCAGTTACAACCCGCTCCCGCCCGACTTCCGGAACCCACAGGGCCTCCCCTTCAGCCCCCACTGCCTTGGCAAGCGGGATGGCCGCTTTCTCAGCCCTTGTCTCCCGCGCCATTTTCGGGGCCAGCTTCTGGCGGGCCTCGAGGAACGCATCGCCCCTGGCCTCTACGAAATTGCGGTACGCGCCTTCCATCGCATTTCCGGCGTCCCTATTCACTTTCTTCAGATCATTGAAGGCCATGAAGAGGTCGTCATAGGTCCTTATCGCCGGGTTTTTCCTTACAAGGTCCCGGATGGGGAGCAGGCTTTCATAGTCCGCGCCGGCCAGCCTTCTCAGCAGCTCTAGGGTGCACGGCTGCTTCATGGCGCTTATGATGGAATCTGCGACCTCGTACTGCCTGCCGTTCCACTCCACGCCGTTGTTGGTGCTGATTCTCAGATGGCCGTTGGAAATCTCTGCCAGCGCGTCTGCCTTGGTGGCGTTGCTGAGCACGCGGGTCTCGCTCTCGCACACGGTCAGCTTCGCGCCCGTGCCCTGGAACCTGCCGTTCACGAAGGCGCGGATCTGCGCCACCTGCTCGGCGCTGCCGGCCTCGAGCACGTACTTCTGGGTGCCAAGCCTCCTGATTTTTACGCCGTAGAGTTCCACGTATTTTTCCAGGGCTAGTTCAGCCTGGTTGACCAGCCAGTTGGTCGGTTCGTGGCCGAACATCGTGTTCTCCCCCCTGGGGCCGAACCTGTTCGCCTCGACCTCGGTCTTTCCCTTCTCGGTCTCCGGCAGGATGTCCTTCCTCATGTGCTCAAGCACGCCTTTCTCTGAGTCGACCACCGCGTATCTCATGTCGAATACGGTTCCGCTGACCATCTCAGCCTCTCCCACGTCCGGTATGTTCTTCGCATTGCGGATTTCCGTGGCTTTGCCCAGATTCAGCTCCCGGGCTATCTCAAGCGTGTGGCTGCCTGAGCCCTTTGTTTCCGCGTCATGCAGCTGCTCAGGCAGGTATTCCCTGTGCGTTATCTCGGTCCCGTCCGGCCTCCTGATGGTGCGCAGCTTCATCGCATCCTCGAATGTCACGGTCCCGTCGGTGTGTTCCCTCCTGTAGAACGGCCTCATCTCGCCATCCACTTTTCTGAAGACTATGGGATCGGGTATGTCCCAGGCGCCGGCTATCAGCTTTTCAGTCGGCTCCACGAGCCCCTGCTCCAGCAGGTCCCTTAGCGGGGTATTCTCCGAATAGTCCCTGTAGACCTCGGCTGTGCTTTCCTGGAAAGCTTTTTCCAGCCGTGCGCGGAGCCCATTGCCATCGCCGCGCACTATGAGGAAGAAGAGGGTCTCGTCTGAGCCGCCCCTTGCCCTTATGAATATGGCATGCTTCGTCCCCTCTATTTTCGCAGCCGCCGCCTCGCCCACGTCCCAATAGCCGTCAAGCATCAGGTTTCCATGCTCTCTTCCCAATGCCCCGTTGAGCAGGTTAAGGATTTTTTTGTCGCCCTTGCCTGATATGATGCAGACTTGTTCTCCTTGCGTTGCCAGTTCGAAGGTGTAATCCTCCATGCACCTTATCATGCGCGCGGTGTCCTCGCCGCCGACAACCAGCTCGCCCCTGGCCGACCAGTCTAGTATGGCATTGCGGAGCATCCCGTCTGAGACCTCTTTTTCCGCAGGGCTTCTCAAGACCTCCCTGGCTTCCTCAGCGCGCTCCCGGCGCTGGCGCAGCCTCTCGGCAGCCGTCGGCCCCTTGGCCCTGCCGCTTATGATTTCCAGGGCCTCAGCGTGCGTTGCGCCTCCGGCCCTTTCCCGGACGTATGCCCATTCGCGCGGCGTGATGTCCGCTGGCAGCATGCCGCCGCCCTCCTCTTTCATGTAGTTATCGTAAACTTCCCGCTCGGTGCGCGGTGCCTGCTTTTTGGCTGCTGCCAGGGGCTGCTCGGCCACGAGCGGCTTCACTTCGCCTGCCTGTGGGATTTCCCGGGCCGCGGCCCCCCTGCCCCTCATCTCGGCGATGGCCTCATCGAACGTTATCTCCGACTGGGCGTGCGCGCCGGCCCTTCTCCCGGCCATCCTGCCGCCTACCATGTGCACGAAGGGAAATAGTGCCATGCCTGCGTTGAAGATGGCATCGCCCTTCAGCCCGCCCTTCCAGGCCTCGATGCCGGTATACAATCCGTAGGCGCCTCCTATGCCCAGGGTGCTGATCGTGATGACGCTCCCCCACGCCCCGAGCTGGCCTGCTCTGGCCGTTGCTATTGCTGCCGCCTCCGGTGAGGTGGCGCGGAGAAGCGAAGCGGTCGCCTTTGCCTCCATGGTCGCTGTGCGCAGCGCGCTGGCCACGCCGCCGAGCCCGATGGTGCCGAAGGTAACGCCCAGCATGAGCCACGTCTGCCAGGACAGCTTGCCGGTTGCCGCGGCCTCGGTCATGGCCTGCTGCGCAGCCAGGGACATGAATATGGCCCCGGAAACCAGCGGCATCGGCATGGTCGCGATTCCCAGCGCGATCGTCGCAGTGCTGCTCCAGATCTGGTTTATCTCCAGCGTATATTTTATGTTGTTGAATACCTTGGCGGCCTGCAGGTATTTCCCCTGGGCCACCAGGTCTATTATCTGCTGCTGGCGCTTGGAGAAATCCGTGAACATGTTGCTTCCCCGCTCCACGGGCACGGAGAAGATGGACATCTCTATCAGGCCTGGATTGAGTGCCATGGCTGCGAGGCGCGCCGGCGGGTTGGTCCCTTCGAGCGTGCGCCTGAAAATGTCAAGCCGCGACTCGCGCCAGTTCTCGAACGGTTTGGCAACCGCCCAGTCGCCTATGCCTCTCCTGCCCGATTTCGCGCGGTATAGCCCCATGGCCACCTGCCTGTCGTAGAGCGCGTCGTTGTACTTCTCCAGGGTACCCTTTTCGTCCCCTTTCAGCAGCGCCTGCCTCGCCTCCTCGAATTTCTTCTCGCTGCTCTGCAGGACAAGATTAGCGCCAGTGATGGTCTTGCCCATCATCTCCCTATACTGCCTGCTCAGTTCTATCTGGCTCTGGATGTCCTGATATGAAAGGGCGAGATTGCGCTCCTTCCCGAGCTTCGCCAGGACGTCCGCGTATTCGTGCTGCGGGAACTCAGCCCTTGCGCCCTTGGGGGTCTGGAGTGCCGCCACATCTGCTTTCACATGGTTGCACCAGGAGCTCAGGGATTGAAGCCTCCCTGCAATCTCAGCCGGCAGCTCAGGTCCGTATGCCGCTTTCAGTTTTCCCACGGCCTCTGATATCTGGTCAAGCTGCGCCAGGGCACGCCCTATGCCCTGCTGCATGTGCAGCCTCGCGACCACGAGATCGAACCTTTTGCTGAATGCGTCCAATGCCTCATAATATCCTTTTTCATCGCCGTGCGCTGCTGCGCTTTCGCATCTCGCGAAAAGATGTGCGAGCGTATCCCCTGTGCCGAGCACGGGGTCGTGAGGGTATACGGCCTCGTATTTGCGGATGTCTGCCAGCTCCAGGTAGCCCGCATACTTCCCGTCCGGCTGCCTGCCGCCCAGCGGCACCCTGCCCGTGGTGTCTGGAACGCCTTCAGCCCATGGCATCGTGCCGTTGTATCTCTGCCGCACGATGGCGAACTCGTGCATGCGCGATTCGGTCTGGGCGACCAGCTTCGCGGCCGTGGCGAAAGCATCTGCCGCGGCTGCATGGCCTTCTTCGGATTCGGCTGCCACCTCCATGCCGATGGCCGTGAGCATCTGGTCCCTGCCATGCGCATAGCCGGGTATGGCAGAGGGCTTGCCTGCGAAAAGCCCGTATCTCCATCCCTCTGCTCTCGCCGGCTGGCCTTCCATCTGGGCCGCGGGCACGCCATAGTAATCCTTTACGTACTGCAGCAGCATGAGCGCACCGCGCATATCCCCTTCTGAAGCCCGCTCCCTCGCGGCCTGAAGCGCTTCCCCGACCACGTCCGCGCCCACCGGCCTGCCCGATGCCAGTTTCTCCAGCCTCTGCGCCTCCTGCTCTATGATGCGGGAGGTGGCGGTGGCGTAGCCTGAGATGAAAACGTCTTCTGGTTTTTTGCCTTCAATCTGCCGGCCGGCGGCTGCCGCAGTCATCGCGCGGCCCATACCTGCGATGGTTGTGCTATCCTCAGCGGATAACGAAAGGGCCTGCCCTTTCCGCACGCCCAGCCTTGCGACCGTGTCGGCATACATCAGTTCCATCGTGAGCAATATGCGCGCACCTTCGAAATCACCGCTGCGCACCCGCTCCTCCGCTTTACCCAGGGCCTCGTCAGCGATGCCCCTCTGCCCGATGACGCCCCAGCCGGCAATCTCCTTCCTCAGCCCGTCTATCGCCTGGCTGAACCCGTAACGATTCGTGGCTGTGGCGAACTGCTCGACTGCGTTCTCGCCGCGCATCTCCGCATCCAGGGCGGCTTTCATGTCCTCCAGGCCGGGCAGCTTCCGGCCTGGCTGCGCCAGCGTGAGGTACTGGTCCCCCATGTCCATTATCATTCTCGCGCCCTTCAGGTCGCCGGCTGCGAGCCTCTGCTCCATTGCTTCCGCAATCCCCTCTGCAACAGCGCCTGCCGCCGCATACGCTCTCCTGAACTCTTTGATGTCCGCTTTTATCTGCTCCGGGGACATGCCAAATCCGCTTTCGAATTCGGCGAGGCCCGTGCGTGCTTTCTCCAGGTCTATCTCCTGCTTTGCATCCGACACCGCGTTCACATAGCTTAGGAGGAGATTGGCCGATCTGCTGCCTCCCTCGCTGGTGAGGAAATAGCTGTTGTCCATGAATACGCTGGCCGCATGCAGTATGAGCTCTGCCCTTGGGGTGCCGAGAAATGCAGCCGCGCCCTCTGTGGCTGAGACGAGCTCCTGCGGTGCCCCTGCCGCCACGAGGCCCCTCGCCGTGGTGATGACCTCCGAAAGCCGGCCTATGCGGTCCTGCACCTCGCTGAAACGCTCTTTCGCGCTGGAAAGCCCTTCAGTGCCCGCCCCTGTCACGAGCAGCTGTATCCCGTCAAGGCCTTTCTGTATCCAGAGGACCTGCTCCCTGTAGCGCGGGTCGATGCCGTCCAGCTGCTTCCTGAGGTGGCCGAGGTCCTCCTGAAGGCGTTCGCGTGCCTGCCTGTCGCTGAGGCCGAACATGTTGTCGATGCGTTTGGCCATGTCCTTGCACTTGCCGACGGTTTCGTTCGCATCGTTGATGGATTTTTCCAGCTCAGGCGATGCTGCCTTCCGTGGCGTTATGGCCAGCCCCAGCCCCTTCAGTATCTCTTCCGCTGCCTTTACCGCACTCTGGGGCTGCTGGCCCACTCCCCCTTCCTTGAATGCAGGTTCGCCCATGTCATCACTAAGCGTAGGCGTGGCAGATGTCGCTGAACTCGCGCAGGTGCTCGATGCGCGTGTCCATGTCCCCCTCTTTCGCCATGGATTTCAGCACCTTCCTCTCCCAGCCCGCGAGTGCCTCGTAGAAATATTTCAGCCTGCTTATGCGGGGCTTCAGGTCCTCTGGCTTCTCCCTGGATGCGTCCCACACCGCCAGGGCGTTCTCTATGGCCGAGAGCGCCTTGTTCGCCTTCTCGAGCGTGAGCTTCTCCATCTCGTCTATGTCCTCGATGCGGTATGCGGGCTTCCCCCTCATCCCCGGTCCGGGGGCGCTGCGTTTCGCCATGGCAAGCACCTCTGCGCTGCCGCGGGCGGCGATTGCCTCCATCCGCGGACAGTCGTATGCTATTGTGTTATCCCGGTGGTGTTAAATAATAAACTTTTTGCCGCCCGTGGTTTCTCCCGTGCCGTTCTTTTTTGTTATGTTGTTAAAGTAGGTAATTCATGTATCCTAACAACCTTTAAATTGATGTTTCGCGCTAAATACGCCTTATGAACGACTGCGGGCACGGCAAGACACTTCTCTTCAGGAAAGCCGTGCAGCCCAAGGCCTCCTTCGGATCCCAGCGGAATCCGCTGCCCACGGCTAGCCTCGGCTATCCGCTCCATCCGGATGTTCTCGCCCAGGTCTATCGCCGGAGGCATGTCCAGCCGCATAAGAGGCGCCACGATAATCTCACGCTCTTCGCCACTGGCTTCGCCAATTCGGTCCAGACCGCTGCCAGGCCGGCTCCGGCAGTCCTCAAGCAGGATACCGTAGCTACGGTGTGGGACGTCGCAGCCATCAGGCAACAGATTCCCCAGCAGATATCCGGCCTCCGCGTTTTCATGAGATCCGGCTACGTCCGCGGCAATGCTGGCTCGGAAGCCGAATTCAACCTGCGCATAATGAGGCTCAGCCTCGCCCTCTGCGTGCTTGACACCATGGATAAGCTGTCAAAGGCGGTGCTGAAAAAGGACAGCGCCGAGCTGACCACAATGTTCAAGGTGGCCGCGACGCGCCTCAAATCAATGCTTGACGACTCTTATTTCTCGAAGACAAAAGCGCGCATAATCTTCGATTACCGCGAGGCTGAGCCTGCCCTGGCGGCATGCGCCGCTGCCTGCTCGGTGCGGCTGCCCAGTCTCTACGATGCCGTGAAGCAGTACAAGAAGAATGTCGCATGCCTTATCCGGCAGTTGTGAGTATTCCAAAAGCTTTTTATTGAATCCAGCGCTTAACTGCTCATGGCACCTGAGAATCAGTATCCTTATTTCCGCGGCCGCGAGAACATGATAAAGTTCTACACGGACCTGGGGCGACTGAGCGAGAAGAGGATTTCAGCGGCCACGAAGGAGAAAGATGCCGCCTCGACAGCGCTTGCTGCTGCCGGAAGGGCCCTGGAACTGAAAATAATCGAGCTCATCAGGCTAAGGCCGGAGAAGAAAGAGCTTGACCGCAGGGTGGCCCGGCTCTCGCTCGCCATGTTCCTTCTCGACCGGGCAAATCAGCTGCACGATGCCGCGCTCGCCAGGGACAATGCCGCGCTCTACTCGCTTTTCGTTTCAGCAAGAAACCGCGTCTGCGAGATGCTGGAAAGCGATTACTATTCCAAATCCACTGAGGCCGTGCTTGCCGAATATCTGGACACCGAACCGCTGCTCACTGCCTGCTCAGGGCTCTGCGGCCTTCCTGCGGTGCCATCACCAGAAGAAATCGTCAAGGCCTATAAGCGCAGGCTCGCCGGCAAAATCGCAAAGGGGAAATAATCATTCCGGTACGGCGTCAGCGTGCGCCACCTTGAGCATGAACTGCTTTTTAGGCAGGCTGCCGATGGCCGTTTCCGGCTGGGCTATCGCCGCCGCGGCCTGCAGCGGCCAGGTCGCAGACGTTGCTTCAGCCGCCCCCTGCACAGCCCAGCTCTCCCGGACTGCCGCTGCACCGGTGGCGGGCTGGGGCACTGCGACAGCCGAGATATCTATGCCAACCTGATAGGTCGGCATATAAGACAACTGCGACAGCGGGTTATAGGATATGGCCAGGGAAACGTCCATCTGCCGGGCGGGCGTACCGGCGTCCGGCTGCACGCATGGAAGCGAAAGGGCGCTGAATGAAGGCAGATGGATGGCATGTGTGGGCGCTGCCTGCGAAATTTCATGATTGTGCGGCTGCCTGGTTTCATGGCCGATTGCCTGCCCGGCTGCTTCAGGTGCGCCATGCCAATGATGGCTGCCTGCCGTTTCATGGTGGATGCTGGCCGGCAAGAAAACAGAAATGGAAAAGATGATTTGTGGGGCTGTGCCTGCATCGCTCGAGCTTGGGTGCGCCGCATGCCCCTCGCCAGGGTTTTCAGCTGCCGCCCATGCGCCCCCTGCCGCGGCCTGCGCCATCTGGCCGCATGCCGGCGCGCTTTGCATCGCGTGCGTTGCCGCATGCGTGCTGCCTGCAGCCTGTGCCGCGATTGCGTGCCGGTATTCATAGGCGTCGTTGTTATTTTCCGTTGCTGTATTGTGCGTGGCGTTCCTCAGCAGGCCATTGGTTATGGCGCCGGTGTGGCGCTCCTCGCCTGCGGCGAGGTGGATGTTCTTGCCGAAGCTCAGGAAATAGTTCCATCGCATGCCGCATATGGCGGCCTCCGCGCTCCTCGCGCCGAATCCCCTGGCGACCCTGAGCTTCGTGTAATAGCAGCGCTTCCACATGGAGTGCGAGTCAAGGAAGGCCCTGGGCGATTTGCTGCCGCGGATGCTATGACTGGCCATGGCCGGCTTTTGCACGCCGGCCAGTCCCTCGTGCAGCACATCCACTGCGCGTGGTTTTGCCTGCGTCCCTGCTTCCGGGCGCTTCACTATGGTCCTCATAGTAAGGGCTCTCATCGTATCTCCTCAATATGGCGGAGGTATTTAAACCTTTTCAGGGGGCATACGTCATTAGTCCGTGGTGGTGCAGGCGGCATGGCAGCGCCGTCGGCCCTGCTCCCCTCAAGAACCTTTAAAACCGATTTCATCCAATCCTTGTTTCATGGAAATGGTCCTGTTGCAGTTTTTTGTCGCAGTGCTCAAGATACTGGCAGCCATAATCCTGTCGGTCGGGGCGATCTACAGCGGCATCGGCATATTCGACAGGATGACGCGCGGCATAGACGAGTGGAAGGAGCTCAGGAAGGGCAATGTGGCTATCGGCATACTGTTCGCAGCGGTCATACTCTCCATGATGCTGCTCATCTCGCCGCGCATCGAGCAGTTCGTCTTCTACCTCCAGCCATCCCTGCCTGCGCAGACGGCCGCCATCATGCTGGCATTCACGTTCCTGAACTACCTGCTCGACGTTTTCCTGAGCCTGCTGATAATCTACCTGACCATAAACCTGTTCGATCGGCTCACCGTGGACCTTGACGAGATGGACGCGCTCAAGAAGGGCAACGTGGCCGTGGCCCTGATGATGGCCGCTGTGCTGCTTGGCGTGGCTTTGGCGGCGCGCGTCCCGCTTGATTACACCTTCCAGGCGATAAGCGCACTGGAAGCGCTCATCTGAGGGTTTTCCTATGCAACTCAAGAAATCGGATTTCCCAGAATGGTATAATGCCATAACCAAGGAAGCCGGGCTGTGCGACCTGCGCTACGGCATAAAGGGATTCGTCGTCTTCATGCCCTGGGCCGTTGCCAGCATGAACCGCATGTACGCCAGGTACGAGGAGATGGTAGAATCTCGCGGCCACCAGCCCGCGCTTTTCCCGGCGCTCATACCGGAGGGATACCTCACGCGCGAGAGCGACCACGTGAAGGGCTTCGTCCCAGAGGTCTTCTGGGTGACGCACGCCGGCGGCACAAAGCTGGAGGAGAAATATGCCATGCGGCCGACCAGCGAGACGGCCATGTACCCCATGTACGCGCTCTGGATACACGGCACCCGCGACCTGCCGCTGAAAATCTACCAGCGCTGCCAGGTCTGGCGCCACGAGACGAAGGCGACAAAGCCGTTCATACGCAGCAGGGAGTTCCACTGGATTGAGACGCACGACTGCTTCGCGACCCGCGAGGGCGCGATGGGCCAGGTGCGCGAGGACATGGGGATGGCGGAGCAGGTCATCCACGGCCAGTTCTTCGTGCCGTTCCTGTTCTTCAAAAGGCCGCAGTGGGACAAGTTCGCCGGCGCCGAGGACACATACGCTGCGGATGCGCTCATGCCCGACGGCCGCGCGCTGCAATTGCCGTCCACCCACATGCTCGGCCAGCACTTCTCCAAGGCCTTCGGCATAAAATACACCGATGACAAGGGCGCGGAGCAGTACGTCTGGCAGACGTGCTACGGGCCATGCATCTCGCGGATTTATGCAGCCATGATTTCCACCCACGGGGACGACAAGGGGCTCGTGCTCCCGGTCCGCCTCGCGCCCGTGCAGGTGGTGATAGTTCCCATCGTCAAGGAAGAGACGAGAGAACGGGTCATCCAGGCGTGCAGGGAGGTGGCGAACGCCATCGGCTGCTGCTTCGTGGTGAAGATAGACGACTCGGACCGCACGCCCGGCTTCAAGTTCAACGAATGGGAGATGAAAGGCGTGCCGCTGCGGATTGAACTCGGCATGCGGGACATAGAAAGCGGCACGGTCATAGTCGCCCGCCGCGACACAGGGGAGAAGATGAAGGTGAAGACGGCCGAGCTGGACGCGAAGCTGGACGAGCTGGCGCAGTCCATCGACAAAAACCTGAAGGAGAAGGCGGACCAGTGGTTCTCCGGCAAGCTGTCTTTCGCTGACAGCATGGACGAGCTGGGGAAGAAGCTGGACATGCACGGCTTCGTGCGCGTCCCGTTCTGCACCGATGCCCTGGATGGCGGGAAGTGCGCCGACATCGTCAAGGAGAAGCACCAGGCCAACATGCGCGGCTCGCTGTTCGGCGCGCC
>CAZYGF010000007.1:0-11734 GCA_964647575.1 Microcaldota archaeon | reverse complement strand
TCACCGTGCTCGTCTCCACGCTGATAATCGCATGCCCGTGCGCCATGGGCCTTGCGACGCCCACTGCGATTATGCTGGGCACCGGAAAGGGCGCGGAGAACGGCATACTGATAAAGGACGCAGAAAGCCTCGAGCTGCTCCACCAGGCATCCATGGTGGTGCTGGACAAGACCGGCACGATGACCACGGGCAAGGCAGTGGTCACCGACCTGGTGCCTTTCGGCATCAGCGAAACGGAGTTGCTCAGTATCGCCGCCTCTGCTGAGAAGAACTCAGAGCACTACCTGGCGCAGGCCATAGTGAAAAAGGCAAAGGAAAGGAAGCTGAAGCTGGCCGAGCCGTCTTCCTTCAATGCCATCCCTGGCTACGGCATCACATCCACGCTCGGGAGGACGCGCGTCCTCATCGGCAATCCTGCGCTCATGGAAAGGGAAGGGGTTGCCGTTCCCGCCACCGCCCTCAAGAGGATGCACCGGATGGAGCTCGAGGGCAAGACCGCGGTCCTCGTTTCAATCGACAGCAAGGCCTCCGGCCTGGTTGCGATAGCCGATACGCTGAAGGAGCACTCCCGTGAGGCGATTGCGCGCCTGCGCGGCATGGGGTACGAAGTGGCCATGATAACCGGCGACAACGAGCGGACCGCCATGGCGGTAGCAAAAGAGGCAGGGATAGACCGCATCCTGGCGCACGTGCTTCCCGAGGACAAGGCCAACGAGATAAAGCGCCTGCAGAAAAAAGGAGAGAAGGTCGTGTTCGTGGGCGACGGCATAAACGACGCGCCTGCCCTTGCCCAGGCAGAGGTGGGCATAGCCATAGGCGCAGGTACTGACGTTGCCATGGAAAGCGGCAGCATCGTGCTGGTGAAGAGCGATTTGCGCGACATAGTCACTGCCATAGAGCTGAGCAGATACACGATGAAGAAGATAAAGCAGAACCTGTTCTGGGCGTTCTTCTACAACAGCGTGGGCCTGCCAATAGCCATGGGAGTCCTCTACCCGTTCACAGGCTTCCTGCTGAGCCCTGTGATAGCAGGCGCTGCGATGGCATTCAGCTCCGTCAGCGTCGTATCCAACAGCCTCCTCATGCGCGGCTGGAAGCCGAAGAAATGAGTTGCTATAAAAATCGTTGCCAGCATACCAGTTTTTGCAACTTTTACCAGCATTTCCATATCCGAGGGAGCAGATGGCAACACAGCTTGAGATGGCATCCAGAAAACAAACGTCAAAAGAGATGCGGCACGTCTCCAAGACCGAGTTCATGGGTATCGCCGCCCTGCGGGAAAGCATCCTGAAAGGCCTCACAGTCATACCTGCCAACCGCAACCACCCGGACCTCGTTCCCATCGGCATAGGCAGCGGCCTTCGCATCAAGGTCAACGCCAACCTCGGCACCTCCCCTCTGAAGTCCTGCCTGAAGTCCGAACTGGCCAAGCTCCGGGCCGCGCTGGAAGCGGGTGCGGACACGATCATGGACCTCAGCCTTGCAGGCGACCTAGACCGCACAAGGAAAAAAATCATCGCGCATTCACCGGTTCCGGTGGGAACCGTTCCGCTATACCAGGCGCTTGTGGAATGCAGGTCTGCCGGAGACCTCAGCCTGCGCAGTTACCTCCATGTTTTCGAAAAGCATGCCCGTGACGGAGTCGATTTCGCGACGGTCCACGCAGGAGTAACAAAAGAAGCGATTCCGCTCATGGAGAAGCGCCTGATGCCATCGGTGAGCCGCGGCGGTACGTTCCTCGTGGAATGGATGAGGAAGCACGGTCGACAGTCATTCCTGTACGAGGGTTTCGGCGAGGTCCTGGACATCGCAAAGGAATACGACGTGACCATAAGCCTGGGCGACGGCCTGAGGCCCGGCTGCATCGCCGATGCCACGGATGCGGCGCAGCTATTCGAGCTTGGAATCCTGGCGAATCTTGCCGCAAGAGCCCGGGCCAAGGGAGTCCAGGTGATGATTGAAGGCCCCGGTCACATACCGCTCGATCAGATCGAACGGAACATAACGCTTGAGAAACGCCTCTGCAAAGGGGCTCCGTTCTACGTCTTGGGGCCCCTGCCGACCGATGCCGCGCCGGGCTACGACCACCTCGTGGGGGCTATAGGCGGCGCACTGGCCGGAATGTACGGTGCGGACTTCCTGTGCTATCTCACTTCGAAGGAGCACATAGGCCTGCCTGACGCCGCTGACGTGCGCGAGGGCGTGCTGTTCGCAAGGATAGCGGCGCACATCGCCGACATAGCCAGGGAAAACCCTGCCGCCATGGCGCGGGCACGTGCGATGTCCGAGGCAAGGACGATGCTGGACTGGGATGCCATGGCCAGGCACGCCCTGGACCGGAAAAAGTTCCGGAAACTGCTCGCGCAGGAACGCAAAACCAACCGGCGCATGTCCGAAGGCTGCTCCATGTGCGGGGAGTTCTGCACCGAGAAGAAAAAGAAGTGAGTTTCGCCCTGCATTTATAAAAAATAAGCGCCGGGGGGAGTGGCATGTGCAGGGTTAAACGCTCAGACCCTGACATTATGATCGTTCTGAGTTCAATGTTTCGGAGTTCCAAACCAAAAGTCTATTAAAATCCAACTCAGAAATGTAACCTGGTGATGAAGCTCACCTTGCGTAAGGCCAAACCTCCCTCAGCGAGCTGATAGCTTCCACTTTTACTGAGATGAATGCCCATGAACGTTGAGGATGCACGGATATGCACGACCTGCCTCATGAGTAGCGCCATGAACGTTTTATTGTCTAAGAAAGACGACGTGTTCGTCTGCACCAGGAATCCCGAGCACAAGTTCAGGATGGGAAATGACGGCTTCCTGAAATCTCTTTAGCCTGATGTTGTCATCGTGTTTATAATTCAAATAAAAAATAGGACGCCGGGGGGGAGATTTGAACTCCCGAACGCTAATGCGCAACAGGTTTCTGCGTGCCTTTTACAGAAAGGCGCATAGCAACCTGCCGCCCTACCGGACTAGGCGACCCCAGCGTGAAAACATGGGTTTCACAGTGGCTGGGGTGCAGTGAACGAGCACGTAATTGTTCGGAGATCCGAACAATTTGCGCCTTGAACGGAACACCGTTCAAGTGCGAGGCGAGTTCACTCAAACCCCAGCAAGATACGATAGAATTCTTCGGCGGATTGTTTTAAATTACTAGACTACGGTTCCCCAGGCGCTCAGGCGCCATCTCTGGCCAGACTTCCTGGAAAGCGCCACGTGCATGCCCTTGTAGGCGACGGCCGCCTTCTTGAGTTTTATCGTCGCGATGCCCTTGGCCAGCTCTGTGACGAAGCCGACGTCCGTCGCTGTGTGCACGTTGACGACGACCGGCTCGTTCTCGCGCAGGGGGGCGTTGTCCACGTCCGTGCGCTTCAGCAGCAGGTATTTGACCTTCACCATATCCACAGGCTCCGGCACCTCGCCCTTCCTGCCGATGACCGAGCCGACGAGCGCGTCGGATTTGGTCAGCGCAGGGTCGAGCGTCGTCCCTATCGCCACCAGCCCGCCCGCATGCGCAACCTCGAGCTTCTCGGTCTCCTCCATCATGCTCTGGACCCTGCACACTATCGGCACGGGCTTCGCGCCTTCCTTGCGCGCCACGCCAGGGCTTATCTCTATCTCGTCGCCTGCCTTCAGCGAGCCCTGGACTATGGAGCCGCCGAGGACGCCGCCTTTCAGCGACTTGAGCTCTGTGCCAGGCCTGTTGACGTCGAATGAGCGCGATACGTACATCCTGAGCTGGGCGTTCTCGTCCCGCACGGGCGGCTTCATGGTCTCGTTCACTGTCTTCAGCAGCAGGTCTATGTTGAGGTTGTAGTTGGCCGAGACCGGTATCACGGGCGCGTTCTCAGCCGCCGTGCCCTTGAGGAACTGCTTTATCTGCCTGTAGTTCTCCAGCGCCTTCTCCCTGGTGACCAGGTCTATCTTGGTCTGCACGACTATGATGTTCTTTATCCCCGTCGCATTCAGCACGAGCAGGTGCTCGGTCGTCTGCGGCTGAGGGCACGGCTCGTTGGCCGCGATGAGGAAAAGCACGCCGTCGAGTATGCTGGTGGCAGATATCACGGTGGTCATCAGCGTCTCGTGGCCAGGTGCGTCCACTATGGATATCTTCCTGACGAGCTTCGGCTTGCCACCGCACTTGGCGCATTTGGCCTCGGGAACGAACCGGTCGCATTTCTGGCAGTGGTAGATATAGGCGTCGGCATAGCCGAGCCTGATGGAGATGCCACGCTTGATTTCCTCGCTGTGCGTATCCGTCCATTTGCCCGTCAGGGCCTTGGTAAGCGTGGTCTTGCCGTGGTCGACATGCCCGAGCATGCCGATGTTCATGTCAGCCTGCATCATTTCTTCTCCTTCTTCTCCTGCTTCGGGAAGAGCTGGTCGAGCGGCGACGCGCCGGCCTGCTTCACCTTGGCGTTCACCTGCACGATTTCGGACGAGTAGGAGTTCCCGCGGACGTACTTCCGCCTCCTGGCGCCCCTGTCGGACGCGTGGAAGCCGGTGCCGTCGGTCATGAGCGAGAACTTCTTCGCCGGGCCGGCGATGTCGCTCCGCATGGGCACGCCGCTGCTGTCGCTCCCCCCGGTCAGCTCAAGCACGTAGCCTGCTGCGCCTATGAGGTTGCCGTCGAGGGCCTCACCTATCTTCTTGCCCGCTATCATGGCTTCCTTGTCCTTGGCGATTTCCGCCTGGTAGCTCTTTCCGCTGGATTCCGATATGACTATCCTCATGCTTTCACCTCAACAAGTAGGATGTATTGAGAAGAATTAGTAGGGGTTGATTTAAAAATATAAGGAAAAAGGAAAAAAAAGAAAAATTCAGGCGTTCTTCAGCTTCGCCTTGTAAACATAGCCGTCCTTGCCCAGGTAGTACATGTAGCCGGACTCCTTGCTTACCTTCTCGCTGCTCACTTTCTTCTTGCGGCCGCTCTTGTTGTGCTTCATGGGCGCTGCCCAGACGTAGCCGTCCTTTCCTATATAATACAGGTATCCATCTTCCCTGGATATTTTTTCAGATCCAATCTTCTGTCCCATTTCGTCACCTTTTGTGCCCTTCATTCAAAGGGCTTGTTTGCCTCCCATTTTCATCCCGTGAGGGGCATCGTCTGTATATCCTGATTATGCTTTATAAATTTATCGTCGATTTTCCGTCGTTGTTTTCGGCACAGCGCCTATTTTAAACCTGCGCTCCTGAAGCAGGGTCATGTTTTCGGTGTTCGCCAGGCCCAAGCCATGCAAGATAATGACGACGTTGCGCGACACCGAAACCGCCTGGCACCTCTCCAAGCTGGCGAAGAGCAGCGATACGAGCTACGTCTACGTGACCAAGCTCGTTTCGCGCATGCAGAAGGAGGGCATCGTCACCATCGAGGCGAAAGGGAAGAAGCGGCTGGTCAAGCTCACGGAAAAAGGCATGAAGGTGGCGAACGCCATCACCGAGCTGATGAACAAGTTCCAGGGCTGAGAAGCCGGGCGCGCGGAAGGGTGTGCGACGGCGCCAGCGCTGGGCTGATGAACAAGTTTGAAGGATAATCGCGCTTTAGCCCAAACTGTTTATTGACGTGGGATTAACAGGTCCATACCACGATTTGATCGATGCTCTTGCATACGTCATCAGTGGTCTTATAGCACGTTAATACGGGATATTTGGTCTTGTCGCGATACTCGTCGATGGTGCACCTTTCCAGCGGAAGCTTGAAATCGACCGTAACCTTGTCGAACGTCTCTCTGCCCTTGGCATCCACCATCGTGCTGGTGTATTCGCAATAGGCCCCTTTGTTGGTTATGGTCCTAGTAATAGTGGTATCTGCCACGTCAGTATATGTTGATGTGGCGTTTTCACAGTTATTCTTGAAAGACAAAAGGAGGGCTGTAGAATTGGTAATGCTTTGGGGGAAAGCGTTCGCATTATCGCCCGGCGTTTTTGCTGCGCATCCCAGCGATAAAAGAGCGATTGCGACCATTCCGATGATGAGACTCTCCGGTTTCATAAATCCAGCCCAATTACAGTCACACGGCGCGCAGCGATGCGTTCTTCTTTATGTAGCTCATGACCTTGTCGTATCCTATATAGTGGGCGAACACGGTCACGTCCACCGGGTATGCGCCCTCGGCGGTCTGGTTGTTGCTCCATATCTCTATGTTGACATCCCTGCTCTCGCCGGGCTTGAGCTCGCCGGCGCGCTTCTCCACCGCCTTGTTTATGCACGCCTGGTCGAAGCCGACCATTGCGTTCTTCGGGAGCAGCGCGTCCACGGATACGAGCTGGGGATCCGGCGATACGTTCTTGACCCTGACCATCAGGCTGACCGTGCTGCTCCTCTTCGCCGAAAGCCGCAGCGGCGAGAACGACACCGTCACGTTGAACGGGTTGCTGTACTTGCTGCCTGCCACAGGTTTCTGCGGTTTCTCTTCGCCCAGTATGGAATCCAATAAACCCATCAAATTCACCTTGGTATGATAATAACAGTCAGAATATTAAAACTGCCGCAGCGACCACTGACGTCCATTTTCCGTCCTTGTCGCATACTGCGGATTGCGTGGTGTTGGTTGTGTGCACTATTTTCCCGCTCATCTTGAAATAATTCTCGCGCTCGTCCCAGGCCGCTTTCGGGTCGAATTCCAGCCCGAGGGTGGACGCGAGCATGGACGCGGCCAGGTCCTCCGCATAGTCGCCGGCCTTCTCCTCAGTCTGCCCGAATGCGTGGTGCTCGCTGAGGTATCCATATATGTTCTTCTCGGCAGGTATCGCGCAGCCCACCGACGCGGCTATGAGCCTGTTCGGCTCGTCGGATGCGCAGCGCGACATGACCACGAAAAGTATCTGGCCGGGCTTCAGGTGCTCCAGCCCCTCCTTGCGGGAGATTATCTGGGCGCCGGGCGGGAATATGCTCGATACCGTGACCAGGTTGAATGGCGCGATGCCCGCGTCGCGCAGGGCGAGCTCAAAAGAGGTCAGCTGCTCAGTGCCCCGTCCGACCCCTTTCGTGAAGAATATTTTTTTCGGTACAAGCTGCATGACCACAACAAACCAAAATACATTTATAAGCATATTCGTAATATCCCAACTATCGTGGGGGCCGCTATGCCCGCAAAGAGGCGTTTTGCATGGAATACCAGGAAAAAATATTGCTCTTAGTGACCGCCCTGCTGGTGGTGCTTGCAATCTATCTCACACTGACCGCGCCGGCTGCCAAGCCGCCGGAGAACGCCAGCACGAAGGATGCAGAGGCCCTCCTCATGAAGGGGCTGTCGTTCGGCGCGGGCGAGGGCAGTTACGCCTACGCCTACCGGGAGCTGTCGGACGGCTACCGCACCAGCTACGTGCTCACCAAAAACGGCAACGACAGCCTCATCGTCGTCCAGAATCCGCTTTCCAACAAGAGGATATATCTCCTGGGCAACGACACCATCCTCTGCATAAGCTACGGGGGCGGCGAGAGCTGCGCATCGGTGCAGAATGAGAAAGACCTCAACAACTACATCAACTCGCTGCGCGCGAAGTTCTTCAGCGACGACGTCATCCAGAGGAACAAGGACGACATGTCCTACCTCGTCTATCACGGCTACGCGCGCCTTGAACCCGCCCTTGCCGGCATGGCCGTGGAGAACCACGGCTGCACCGCGCTTTCCTACGTGCTTGATTTCAGCAACATGAGCGTCAGCGAGGCAGCGCGCTTCGGCGTGGGCATGACGACGCCCAGGACCTTCAGCTGGAGCATGTGCATCGACAACGCGACCGGCTACCCGTGGGAGAAGTCCTTCAACTACACCTATGATGGCGTTCCCCACAGCTACGTCTTTACCCTAGTTTCCTACAAGCCCGGCCCGTCCGCCGCCATAGTGCCGCCTGAAAACCTCAGCGATGACGTGATGACCCCGCTCCTCAACGAGAAACAGCAGCAGATACGGATGGCCAGCTGCTACACCACCCTGCAGGGCGACGAGCTCGACAAGTGCCTGGCCACAATCGCGCTCGACAACCGCAGGAAGGACCTGTGCGAATACGCGGGTGGCCGCCGCGACCGCTGCCTGGTCTCCATAGTGCCTGTGATCAGGGATCCGGCCATATGCACTGCCATAGCATCCCAGTCATACAGGGACGACTGCTACATCGAGCTTGCAGGCGCGTACAAGAACAGCTCCTGGTGCGCGAACGTGCAGAACACGAGCAAAACGGACTTCTGTATGAACGTTTCGCTGCCGCTGGCCCCGCTGAACCAGAGCGTGGCAGGGGCTGCCCCGCCTGTTCCCCCGGCCAACGGGACAGGCAACTCCAGCGCGGACATGAACAAGTTCCTCAACTACGTGGAGGCACAGGGCGATGCGAACGCGACCAACAAGTCCAACGGCACGGGCTAGGCATACCCTTTTTATATGCTTGAAGAGCAGTATTGTCCATGAAGATAGCCGTATTCACGGACACCTACCTGCCTCAGACCAACGGGGTGGTCACCTATCTCGTTGACTCGCTCCGCTTCCTCTCGAAAAGCAACCAGGTCGTCCTTTTTGCCCCCGGCGACCGCGAACTCCGCGTGGAGCGGCGCTCGCCGCGCCTGAGAATCTACTGGATACCCGCATCGCCGTTCCCGTTCTACGAGGGCTACCGCATCGCGTCGTTCAACTACAAGCGCGTGAGCGACATCCTGAAAAAGGAAAAGCCAGACATAGTCCATGCGCATGCGCCAGTCCCGCTGGGGCTGCAGGGCCTGCTCTGGGCGAAGCGGCATAACGTGCCGTCCGTCGTAACCTACCATACGCACTTCCCTGACTACCTGCCGCACCTGCTAAACGGCAAGCTGCCCAGGTTTTTGCACGGCATTGGCCATTACACCGTGCGCCAGCTCATCCACCACGTCTTCAAAAATGCCAGCGTCGTAACCGCGCCGACCTACGAGCTCTGCGAGGAGCTCCGCTCCTATGGCCTGCACAACGTCGTCCACGTGCCTAACGGCGTGGATTTCAGGAGGTTCAGGAGGACGCCCAGCCATGGGAGGGGGTTCAGGACTGAGCACCGCATCGGCAAGCGGAAAGTCGTCCTCTACGTCGGCAGGATAAGCTTCGAAAAGCGGCTGGACGTGCTTCTGGAGGCATTCAGCATGATAATGCGCAGGGACCGCGCCCTTGTAATCGTCGGGTCAGGCCCATACCTAGGCAAGCTGAAGGAGCATGCGGTTGCGCTCGGCGTGAAAGGCGTGATATTCACCGGCTACGTCAAGGATGCCGGCACAGCCTACCGGTGCGCGGACGTGTTTGCCTCGGCATCGGACACAGAGACGTTCGGCATGACGTTCGTGGAGGCCATGCATGCCGGCCTGCCTGTCATCGGCGTGCGCAGGCTGGGCGCCAAGGAGGTCATAACGCCGAAATGCGGCCTGCTGGTGGAGCCGGGCAGCCCGGGCGAGCTTGGCAGGGCCATCGAAAAGCTCCTCGAGGACAAAAAGCTCAGGGAGAGCATGGCAAAGGAGGCGCCGAAACGCGCGATGCAGTATTCCGTAGACAAGGGCGTGGAGAAGACGCTGGAGATCTACCGGCGCCTTATCCGGGGCGGGTGAGCGCATATACGTCATCGTTGGCATTGACGCAGGGATAAAGACCGGCTATGCGGTGCTTGACCTCAGCGGCAACCTTGTGGCCAGCGGCTGCGAGAAGGAGGCCAGCGACGAGCGGCTGGTCAAGGTCATATCGTCCGTCGGCATACCAGTCCTCGTCGCATCGGACACGTCGCCGCCGTCGCACTTCGTCCAGAAGGTCGCAGCCAGGCTCAACGTCCGCGTGTTCGCGCCGCCCCAGAGCATGGCACGGGTGGAAAAGAGGCAGATAAGCCGGGGGCTGGATGACCCCCACGTGCGGGACTCCTATGCGGCAGCTGTGAAGGCCTACAGGAAGTACCAGAACCGCCTCCGCCAGATAGACTCCATGAGGCCCCCGGACGCGGATGAATTGAAAAAGATGGTCATAATAGGCGAAAGGATAGCGGAAAAGCTCGGTAAATGACCATGAATATACACTAATTCCCACTAAAAAAGGAACCTTTATATATAAAAAATGCGTAAATACTGTTGCTAAAAGAAGATAAGCGGTAGTATCTAGGTGATTCTGTGGCAGCCCGAAAAGGCAAAAAGGCGGTAAAACGCCCCAAAACCAGAAAGACCGTGAAAACTCACAAGGGCCGGAAAGCAGCCAGGGCCATGAAGAGGCCCAGGGCCATGAAAATGCCCAAAAAGGCAAAGACCGCCGCCAGGCCTAAAGCCGCCAGGGCCAAGCTCCACTCCAAGGCCAGGGCCAAACACGCCAGGATCAAGGTCAGGGTCAAACAGGCCAGGGCCAAATCATCCCCCAAAGGCAGGCGTAGGCCGGCCAGGGCGGTCAAAATCAAATCCAAGGAACTGCCCAGGAAGCCAAGGAAGGAAAGGGACGCTTTCGAGGAGAGGATTGCCAGCAAGCTGCCCAAGGTGGAGGTCGGCCCTGACCCGAAGGACGTGGAGAAGATAACCACGATACTCGCTGACTCGCGCGTCCGCCAGATGCTCATCGAGCTCGGCGGGGAGAACGCCCTCGCGATAATCCGCAACTTCTACGGCAACCACAGCGACGAGGAAATGGCCAAGAAGCTCAAGCTCAAGATAAGCGACGTGCGTGCCACGCTCAACAAGCTCCACAACGAGGGGCTCGTCAACTACATACGCGAGAAGGACAGCGACACCGGATGGTATTCCTACAGCTGGTCCCTGAACCTCATGCGCATGGAGCGCTGGGCTGGCGCGCAGAGCCTGAAGATCGGCGACCTGGTGGACAGCCAGTACTACTTCTGCCCGGCGTGCGGCGAGTCCAGCATAACCAATTTCGATTCGGCCGCAGAGGACGACTTCAGGTGCGAGCGCTGCAACCGGCTTTTGGACTTCATCGACGAGAAGAAGCTGGGCGAGCTCATCACCGGCAAGAAATAATCAAAGAATCGTGTTGTCCACAGCTACCTTCGCGCCGTCCAGGTAGATGTTGCGCAGCCCCATTTTTCCCCCGTAGAGGGTCCTGTAGGCGGCAGCGGCCTTGTCCACGCACGGATGCTCCTGGCTGACGAACGTATTCACCATCTGCTCGAACCCGAGCATTTCGAATTCCCTGAACAGGGTGGCCGCAAGGAACGAGCAGAACGGCGCCCCGTTAGGATTCGTTATTTTCACTGACAACACATCAGGAAGAGTCGCTTCGCCATCGTATGTATCTGTTGTGCGTCCTTGCACGGTGGCAATCCTGCTACCATCCCCCGCATCCCTGAATTCCTCCCGGCCTTTTATTTCTCCCCTCCTCAGTACCTTGGCCGCAAGGTTCTGGGCAAAGCTCTCCGTGGTCACGATGAGATGGTCAGCCCCCTCCATGATGCGTTTCCTGACGCTGAGGAACTCAGCATGCGTCTCGTTCTCCGGCCTGCCAAAATCCCGGTTGAAGAAATAAAGCGGCTCCTGCGCCATGCCTGCCCCTTGGAGGATAGCGCGTATTTCCTCAGGAATCGTGTAAGCCATCTTGAAACTCCGTTCCTCGTCGTTGGTAGCGAAGGTATCAGGCACGAGATCGTTAGGTATGAGCAAAACCGCCGGCTGGGTCACCCCGCTTTCGGCGCATTTTCTGATCGTCCTGGCGCAAAGCTCTATAGTAAGAAGCATCCCCTCACCCAGCAGCCGAGGGTCGCCCTGCTTCACATTCGGGCCCTCACGCACCACATAGTTGCCCGTGAGC
>CAZYGF010000006.1:0-11913 GCA_964647575.1 Microcaldota archaeon | reverse complement strand
TACGGTACAAACGGGTGGGAGGGATAGTATGGCCTTTGTAATGTATATGCCGGACCGCCAGTCGCGCATCATGGCGCAGGCGAAAGAGCTGTTCCGGAGGGCGAAAGATCTAGTGCTGCCTGAATTAATGGTGCCTGCCCTAGCATGTGCGCAAGCAGGCGCCGCACGCACAGGCAACCCAGGCACCCGCGCGTCGCACCGTTCCACCGACCACCTCTCGCTTTTCGATTCAGGTCCTGCGCCAAAGAGAGGCACGCCCTCAAGGAGAATCATGGACTGGGAAGCCAGCATAAGCGTCCTAGAGGCCAACGATGCGCGCGACCCGCAGAAGCTCCAAATGACCTACGAGGAAGCCCAGCGGGCGATGTCAGAAATACTCAAGAACCCCCGTGCGGTCCATTCATATATAACTTCCGAGGCAGCCAGGATGTATAACAATGACGCGCTGGTGAGGAAGCACGCCCTGCATCTCGTTCTCGGTGCCCTGGGAGAGGACTACGCATTCATGCCTGGCGAATCCCTCAAGGACATTAGTGCAAATCCAAAGGACCTGCAGGAAGCCTTGTCCAGGTTTAAGAGCGAATCCGGTGCCAAGTCATCCGGCTTCTTCAACGGCTTCATGCGCCTGGTCTCCCGCATCGCGGGCTGGTTCGGAAAAGACCCATATGACAATCCCGTTAACAGGCCGTACTGGGCACACTTCTACAAGCTTCTCAACGCCCTTGATGGCGAAGGGCTTGTCCTGCTTGGCGGCGAACTGAGATTCCAGAGCTCGACGCAACGGCTGATGAAATACTGGAAGCTTGCAACAGATTATTACGCGAAAGGCGATCTGCCAAGGGCGTTCTGTGCCCTTGGCCATGCCGTGCACCTTGTGCAGGACATGCACGTGCCTGCTCATGTGCACAATGACCCCCACGGCCCGACGATTTTCCTGGGAAAGGAGGATTCGTTCGAGAAATGGACCGCGCGGGCCGATTTCCCGGACATTGCCCGCGGCCCAAAAGATTCCAATGCAAGCATCTGGGACAGCAGACCATTTACGCCTCCGGCTCCTGAATCCGGCTGGGACAAAACCAACGTGGGCATAAAACTCACGGACTTTGCGGTTGGCATAGCTTCCAATACGCAGAAATACCGGAGCGTAGACGTCGCCGGCATAGGGCCCGCGCCATATCAGATCAAAACCGGTGAGGTGACCGGTGCGCTGAGCGATGCCGAATGCAAGGAGCAAGGCAAGACCTTGATTCCCGCGGCCATAATCGATTCGGCAAGGCTCATCGTGACCTTCCTGGACTACGTGAAAAGGAACGGCGAGCCAGTGGCTCCTGCGCCGTCTGTCTGACCTTACATCATGTCAGCGTAGGCAGCCGAGATGTCCAGGCTCGAGAGCTCCTGCTCCACCAGCGCCTTATCCTTGAGCTGCGGCTGCAGGTCCTCGTAGGTCGGCCTGTCCGCCTTGTAGAACACGCCGATGGGTATCTTCTCATAATTCGTGTTGAATGCCTCGAACGCCTTGTCAAGGGCGGCCTGGACGTTTGACGTGTCATGCCCCGAATCCTGCAGCTTGTAGCAGCGCTTGGTGAAGTAGTCATACGTGTTCAGCTTGTTGAAGGTCACGCAGGGCTGGAATACGTCTACGAGCGCGAAGCCCTTGTGTGCTATCGCCTGCTTGATGGTTTCCTTCATGTGCACCATGTCGCCTGCGAACACGCGCGCGACGAAGGTCGCCCCACCGCTTATGGCCGTAGCGACCGGGTTGAAAGGCATCTCAACGACGCCGTAGGGCGTCGTCTTCGTCTTCATGCCGAGCTGCGAGGTGGGCGAAGCCTGGCCGGTCGTGAGCCCATATATCTGGTTGTCATGCACCATGTAGACGAGGTCGTAGTTCCTCCGCATGATGTGTATGAAGTGGCCTGCGCCGATCCCGTACCCGTCGCCGTCGCCCCCGACCGCGATTACGTTCAGCTTGTGGTTGGCCAGCTTTATGCCAGACGCGACAGGCAAGGTCCTGCCGTGAAGCCCTTCGAAGCCATAGGTCCCGACGTAGTGGGGCAGCTTGCTGCTGCACCCTATGCCGGATGATATCACGGTCTGGTGCGTTGGTATGCCCAGCTCGTGCAGCGCGCCTTTTATGGCTGCCAGGATGGCGAAGTTGCCGCAGCCAGGGCACCATTGCGAGCGTTCCTTTACGTTGAAATCCGCTAGTTGCACTGTCATCATGTCCACCTATAGCCCGTATTTCTGGGTGTTGTAATACTCCAGGTCCTCCTTTTCCACGACCGTGATTGGCTTCCTTGCCTTGTAGCCGGCTGCCTTGAGCTTCGCGACCTCCTCGGCTATCTGCTCGGGGAAGAAAGGCCTGCCGTCGTATTTCAGCAGCGTGGCATCCATCTTCACCGCAGCGTATTGCCGCAGCATGCCTGCGAACTGAGCAGTGGAGTTGTTCTCTGCCATCACGAGTTTCTTGGATTTCTTGAGCAGTTTCTTGAGCGCCCTGCCGTCGAGCGGGAACAGGTGCGTGAAATGGATGAAGTTCGCCTTTATGCCTGCCTTCTCCAGCAGCGGCAGCGCGTCAAGCGCAGGCAGCTTCATGGAGCCCCAGCCCACGAGCGTAACCTCCGCGTCATGCGGCCCATAAACCGCTGGCAGCGGCATCTCCTTGAGGATTGCCTTCAGCTTGGACGCACGCTTGTCCACCTGCTTGGTGCGCATGACGAAGCTCTCGGTGCTGAAGCCGCGCTCGTCATGCTCATAGGACGAAGCGACATGCTTGCCGTTGGGCGTGCCAGGGAAAACCCTTTCGGATACGCCATCCCTGCTGAGCGCGTACCGTTTCCACCTTTCCATGGACTGCAATTGCGGCAGTTTCTTCGCCAGCTTGCCCCTTTCTATCTTCACCTTGGACTGGTCGAACTGCGCAGTGGAGAATATGGTCTCGGACAGGTGCTTGTCGCTCATGACTATGACCGGAATCTGGTATTTCTCAGCCAGGCTCAGCGCCTGCGCGGTCATGAAGAAGCATTCCTGCACGTCTCCGGGCGCCAGCACCACCCTGGGGAACTCGCCCTGGGATGCATGGACCGCGAAGCGCAGGTCGCCCTGCTCGGTCCAGGTCGGCAGGCACGTGCTCGGGCCTGGCCGCTGGACCAGGGCAGCCACCACCGGCGTCTCTGACATGGCCGCCAGCCCTAGCGCCTCTACCATGAGCGCGAACCCCCCTCCGGACGTCCCTGTCATGGCACGCACGCCTGCATAGGAAGCGCCTACGGCGTAGTTCATGGCAGCTATCTCATCCTCTGTCTGTTTGACCACGAGATTGAATTTGCGCTCGTTTTCTATGAGGTAATGGAGTATGGTGGATGCGGGCGTCATGGGGTATGCGGCGAAGAACTTCATCCCGCCACGGACAGCGCCGAGCGCAATCGCCTCGTTGCCGGTTATTATGATGCTCCTGTGGCTCGACAATGGCTTGACTGTCTTAGAGCTCTTTATGCCATTCGCCTTTGCGTAGTCGTAGCCTGCTTTTGCGGCCACGAGGTTGACCTTTATTATCTCCTCCCCCTTCCTCCCGAACTCGTCGCGTATTATGCCCTCGAGGATTTCAAAGGGGTAGTCTATCATGGCCATGGCAACCCCTAGTGCAGCGGTGTTCTTCATCTGTTCGGTTCCGCCAGCCTCCTGGGCGAGCTTCGCGAGCGGCAGCGGGTACATCTTCACGTCCTGGCGGACCGTGAACTTGCCCACGTCTATGAGCTCGTCATACACTATGGCGCCCCCGGCTGCCATGGTGTTCATATGGTAGAATATCGCGTCCTTGTTGAGCGCCACCAGGAGCTCCTGGTGCTGCACCGGCGAGTATATGGGCTTGTCGCTTATGCGGATCTGCACGGTGTTGTGCCCGCCCCTTATCAGCGACGGGTATTCAGGATACCCTATCACGTGGTACCCTCCACGGGTGAAGCACTTGACCATCATCCGGCCCGTCACCATGACCCCTGCCCCTGCCTGGGCTGCGATCTTACATACGAAAACCATGGTTTCACTTTTTTCAGATTGTATCGGTCGTTCTGGTCGAACAGGGGTTAGTGTCAGAATACCTAATTTAAACGTATCGAATCGCCTGTCGGCATCTGACGTTGCCGCTGCCCGGCCGGCGATAAGTTTTTATATTTTGCCGTTGTTTGCAACTATATCGGCGACAGAATGTTAGCAGTAGAGACTCCCAGAAAGACAGTTGCGAAAGGATCAGCGCCAGTGCTGACTTTGATGTTGGGCACAGCGTTTTCTTCTATTAAGCCCTTGCTTGATGCCTTGCCCGCCCCCGACTCACTCCTCCTCAAAAGCAGGTTGGAAGCCCGCATGGAATCATTCTCAATCTGGCTGGGGCGCAAGCTTGAGCAGGGCAAGCCATTGCCGCGGTCTGAGCTGCGCGCACACATAGGCCAGATATCCGAAGCGGTCCTGGAACTCCACCGGCTCGAGCCGGATAAGCCCGTGCTTGCGCTGGCTCACGAGTGCCTCAGGGACGCCGTGGCCAAAGAGGTGTTCAGGGTAGATGGCGAGCGCTTCAATGCCGCATTTGACAAGATGCTGGCGAGATGGGGAAAAACGCAGCTTCACCATCATCCGAAAGAAACGCCCTACATCTCCCCACTGGACAGGGCCAGCTACCTATCCTCGGCCGAGCACATATCCGGGCAGGTTGCCGATAGAATAGCCAATGACCTGTGCAAGGCCTTGGACGCAATAGTTATACCTGCCGTGGCCGGGCAGATCGCTTTGGTCGCCTGAGCGTTTCCTGTACTGTAAAAGTCCATTTAGAGCGTTCCTGGCGCCTAAAACCCCCTTTCGATACATTTTTATACATTTTGTAACATAATTAAACAATATGGCCACTATTGTGAAAGATGCCCCTTCAGTGCAGAGGCTGATGTTTGGAAAGTATGTCACCCCAACCCAGATGGGTCACTGCCACTCGCCGGTCCTCTCGTTCATGCGGGAATCGTCTGGCTCCCTGGTTCTCGATGGCGAGCCAAACCGCGCCGCGGGCATGATTCCAATCACTTCTGCCGTTGAAGAGCGGCTGCGCAGCGCGCTGCTGGGCCTGGATACTCCCCCATTCAGCATGGATGCAGAAAAAGGGCCTTATGCCGACAAGGACGGCATGGTACAGCGGCTCGCCAAGGCCGTGATAGGCGATGCCGGTGAGAGCAGGGAACGCCTCATAGACCGTGCAATGGACCTTCTCCGCCCTTTTGCAGGTGTTCAAGCCGAAACGGTCGCCCCCCGCACGTTCCATGACGAAAATTATAACTTCATATTATCTGACGGCTATGGCGCCATCCCGGACGTCGTGCCTTATGCAGGCGAGATACTCACACGGAAAGAAAGGCGCACGCTTAACGCAGACATCAATGCCCCGTCTATCATCCTCACGAGCATGATGGAGCCCTATGTGCTTGCTGCCGCCGTGCTGAGGCAGGCCGGTTTGGCTGCCTACCCTTCCCTTGCAGTGCTGCCTGATGAGCAGCATGGCGGGGAAATGTACACCCCTGTCATGTCCATCGTGGACATCACCGGCGACGTGCCGCTGCAGACCTTCGCGCTCCTGCGGTCGCATCCTGATCTCAGCTCGCTCATACTCATGAGCGATGCCGCGGTCATGGGCGTGCTGAACATCATAGTCGCTGAAACCAGGGCAACGCACCTCTGCGTGGAGCTTGTGGAGTACAGCAAGCAGGGCGTGGAGATCGAGGAGAGCGTGGTGGACAACCAGCTCAAAAGGATAGCCAATGCGCTTTTCGAAGGGCACAGGCTCTGGCCAGGGACCCATTTCATCAACGATGCCGTTGCCTTCCTGAACAACGAGGTTGCCAAGGCATCGGTGATCAGCTACCTCGGCCAGCGGCAGGTCGTGGATGCCGTGGGGCCATTATGCAGCCAAATAGCCGGCGCTGTCGTCGCGTCACAGACAATGACCGAGGCATTTAACCGGCTTGCAGGGTACGCCGCTTCTCCATTTGGAGGGGCAATAGAACAGCTGTTTGAGACGGCGTTGGCTTCGGCAGAGGGCTTCTCATCGCGCATGCTGGGCCACCTTTCAACGTGCATGGGAGCTGGTCAGCCCCAGGAAACATTCGAGCACAACCGGAAGCAGCCAGGGCAGTAATCCATTTTTATACTTTTTGCAACATATTCCGATTATGGCAGCGATAACCCCGACCGGCTCAGTCCAGAGGCTGGACTTTGGCAAGCGCCTGGGCATCGACACCCAAGGCACAAGGCGCCAGTCACAATTCAACGGCCTCCTGACAGATATCCAGCTCACGCCTTCCACGGGCTTTTCCCGCGCCAGCCTGGTATCTACTGCCAGGGAGCTCATGGGCCATGACCTGGAGCTGGACAAGGGCCCGTATGCAGACGCCCACGGCGCAGTCGCCTGGCTCCTGGACGACGTGAAGTTCCTCATCATGCAGGCTGCCGAAGGCAAGCCGACGCCGGACGCGCTTCTCCGGTGCGTCATGGACGTCCTCAGGCCCTACCGGGGCGCCGTCGCGGAAAGGCAGCTCCAGCGCAAATACGTCAGCGAAAGCCACCATTTCCTGCTCAGCGAGGACGCGGTCATAGACGACTCAAAGCCGGCCTGCGCCGGGGAGCTCCTGACCGACATAAGGCGGCAGGTGGTCGAGACGGCGACCGGCAGGAATTTCACGCTGCTGACCAGCGTGATGGAGCCCTTCTTCATAGCCACGAGCCTGCTGCGCAGGCTTGACATGGACGCATACCCTGCGCTGGCCAGCGTGGAGCCTGAAGCCGGGAAGGGGCTGCGCTACGAGCCGGTCATGGCAATCGTGAGCCTGGACAGCACCGCGCCCCTGCGCACGTTCCCGCTCCTGGGCCAGCACCCGGCCATGGACTCGCTCATACTGATAGGCGACGACGCCATGCAGGGCGTCGCCTGGGCCATCGTTGCCAGGAAGCTGGTGAACCAGGCGGCGCTGGAAATCGTGGGGCCTGAAGGCGCTTCGCCATCGCACAATATCAGACCGGACCTTGACGCCATAGCCGATGCGCTTTTCGAATGCTACAAGGCATGGCCAGGCTCGTTTTTCATAGAGGACGCGCTTGGCTTCATGCGGAGGAAGATAACCGAGACGCTCGATCAGATCGCCATCCTGGCGCTTGGCCGGGACGTTGCCATACCGATGGGCCTGAGGCAGACTGTCTTTTCCAGGGGCGAGTTTGTTCTCGACTTCGTCCATCCCATAGCCGCGTCGAAAACCAGCGATTACGTGAGCAGGGTCCTCCACACCCTCAACATCAAGATAAAGGAGACGCTGTCCAAGTAGGAAAAACGGGCCCGAAGCGTTCCCGAACGGCGGGCCGTTCGTGTGCTTCAGGCCCTGCGGTGCGGCTGATGTTTTCACGGGCCCGAAGGGATTTGAACCCTTATCTCAAGGTCACTCCTGCAATCAGGAGAGCGCATCCGAAGCCTTGCCGGTTATCCAGGTTACCGCACGGGCCCCTAAGTCATTTCTTGCCTATACGTTTCTTAACGCTGCTCGCCTTTTCCTGAACTCTATGATCCAGAACGGTACCAGGGCCCATTCCATGCTCACGCGCACATCTTCCGCCCCAGGCGGCAGCAGCCTGCGCACGGCTCCGGGCATCCCCACTACAGGAAAATACTCGTCCCCGATGACGATTTTGGCACCTTGTTTCGCCACCCTGGCCATCTCCCTCAGCGCCTTGGGCCTGTCATCGTAGAAATTGATGCTGCCGAAGCACAGCACCGCGTCGAAAGCCCCGGCAGCATAGGGCAGGTTCTCTGCATTTCCCAGGGCAAGTTCGGCCGCTATGCCTTCCTTCGCCATGCTCCTGCGGCATACAGAAAGCATGCCTTCGGATATGTCAATGCCGTATATCCTGCCGGCTTTCCCTATCTTCCCGGCTATGTACGGCAGGTTTGCCCCTGTGCCCATGCCCACCTCAAGCACCCCGTCGCCTTCCTTCAGGGCAAGCCGCTCCACGATTCTCTGCCTCATGCCGGCGACGAGGAAAGTCCTCGGGCCGTAGAATAAGTCATATATAGGTGCAATGATGTCGTAAAATCTCCTGAAGAACCGGTTCATCTTGTGAGTACCTCACATCCGTCCGCCGTGACGAGGACGGTGTGCTCTGCCTGGGACACGAGGCCGCGGCCGGCCTCCCTGAGGACAGGGTAGCCGCGGATGAAATGGTTCTCGAGCAGCTCGCGCAATGCGGCGCTCACGAGCAGTTTCGACGGGAATTCCTTGCGCACCCAGCGCTCTGCGAACGGCAGCATGCGGTAGTTCTTCACGACGAATTCGACTATCTTGCGCGACTGCCTCATGCGCACGCCTGCCGGCGAGTAGATGGAGAATATCTCCACCTGCTCAAGGTCCTCCACGAAGCCGGTGCCGGTCGTCGCGAACGGCTCTATGGCGAATATGTCGCCCTCCTGCAGCACGTAGGGCTCGTTGGTCTTCACGTTGGGTATCTCCACCCCTGCGTGGAGCTCGTTGGACTTTATCATGTGCCCGGACAGGTTCGCTATGGGCCTGAAGCCGTAGCCGGTTATGGTCTCCTCTATGCGCGCGCTCACCGCAGCCACAGGCACCCCTGCCCTTACGGTTTTTATCGCGTTCTCCAGCGCCTCGTCAGCGGCCTTCACCAGCACGCCGCTCTTCTCGCTCAAGTCCACGGTATACGCCGTGTCTGAAAGCGCGCCGTTGACCTCTATGCCGAGGTCTATCTTCACCACGTCGTTCTCGTCCAGGGACGCAGTGGATTCGAACTCCGGAGTATAATGGGCGGCTATGTCGTTTATGGAGATGTTGACAGGGAACGCAGGCCTTCCGCCCTCCTCGCCTATCATCTGCTCTACGGTCTCTGCGACGTCGAGCAGGGATTCGCCTACCATTATGAGCCGCTTGCTCTGCTCGCGCACGCGGGAGGCCATCTTCCCTGCCTCCCTGAACAGTTCCAGTTCCACCTCGTCCATGTCAATCGCAATTACTATGTGAGCGGCTACAGTTTTAAAGTTGCCATCAGCCAGCCAGCATGATTTATATTCGGGGACAGGCATAATGCATGTGATATGGCCGACGTGGCACAGCTGGTCAGGGAACGGTTCGGCGAACTTACCGAAATACAGAAACTTGCCATCCCCAGGGTACTTGCCGGCGAAAACGTGCTCGTCCTGGCGCCGACCGGCTTCGGGAAGACCGAGAGCGCATTGCTGCCTGTGCTGGAGAAGATAAAGACCAGGGCAGGCCGCGCTGGAACTGGCACGGGGGGCGAAGGCATACGCGCGCTATACATAACCCCGCTGCGCGCCCTCTCGCGCGACCTGAAGGGGCGCTTCGGCTGGTGGTGCGAGCGGCTTGGCATAACCCACGACATCAGGACGGGCGATACGACCCTGGCAGAGCGGGCGAAACACAGGAAGAAGCCGCCGCAGATACTGCTCACGACCGTGGAGTCGCTGCAGGCCCTGCTGCTCGGAAGGATAATGCGCCAGCACCTCACGTCGGTCGAGTTCGTCATAGTGGACGAGATCCACGACATCCTGGACAACAAGCGCGGCGCGCAGCTCTCCATGGGGCTGGAGCGGCTCGCCAACATCGCCAAATTCCAGCGCATCGGCATAAGCGCCACGGTGGCGAACGAGGATGAGGCGGCAAAGCTGCTTTTCGGCGAAAGGCCGTTCGCGGTCTGCGAGGCAGGCAAGAACAGGAAGATGGACACGTCTGTGGATTTCACAGCGTCCCATGAGGAGAGGCAGAAAAAGATGAAGGCGCTCATAGAGGAGAGCCGCTCCCTGCTTTTCGTGAACACGCGCAGCACCGCCGAGGAACTGGGCGCGTCGCTGAAGAAGCTGGGCGCCCCGATAGAGGTGCACCACGGCTCGCTCTCCAAGGAAATCCGGCTTTCCACCGAGGACAGGTTCAAGCGCGGCGAGATAAAGTCCATACTGGCAACGTCCTCGCTTGAGCTGGGCATAGACGTGGGCGACGTTTCTCTTGTCGTGCAGTACGGCTCGCCGCACCAGGCGTTCAGGCTCACCCAGAGGGTGGGCCGGTCCGGCCATAGCCTTGAGAAGACGCCACGCGGCGTGATTTTCGCGACTGATTTCGACGACATGCTAGAAAGCGAAGTGGTGCGCGTGCTCGCGTCCAACGGCTGGATGGAGGACAAGCGCGTGGAGCGCGGCGCATTGGACGTCATCGCGCACCAGCTCACAGGCATCTGCCTGGATTTCGGGCCGATGAAGCTGGTCCAGGCGCACGAGACGCTCTCGCGCTCATACGCCTACGGCATAGATTACGATAAATTGCGCATGGTCGCGCTGCAGCTGTACGGCGAGGGAATACTGAACTACGAAGAGTCAGGCCGCGACGTGTTCGTGCGCATCAGGCCGCGTGCGCGCATATACTACTCGTCGTTTCTGAGCACCATCCCGAAGACGAAGCGCTTCTCCATGCGGGACATATCGGCCAACAAGCCCGTGTCCAGCCTGGACGAGGAGTTCGTCGTCAACCTGGAGCCAGGCACCAGCTTCTTCTCGCGCGGGCTCCCCTGGCGCGTGGTGGACATAACAGAGGACGAGGTGCTGGCAGAGCCGAGCTCGGCCAGCGACATAGCCGTGCCTTCCTGGACAGGAGAGGATATTCCCGTCTCGTTCGAGGTGGCGCAGGACGTCGGCAGGATGCGTGCCCTGAAGAAGGAGGTCTCCCCATTGCCTGACGACAAGACCATCGTCATGGAGATAATAGAAGACCTGATAATCGTCCATGCATGCTTCGGCAGCAGGGTGAACTCAGGTCTGTCGCGCATATTCGGCCAGAACCTGTCCAGGGCCATCGGCGAGAGCGTGCGTGCGGTGTCAGACCCCTACCGCATAATGGTGCGCCTGCCCTATCCGCTTAAGGAGGATGCGATACGCCGTGCGCTCATGGACATCAGGGACGTGAAGGCGCAGCTTTCAGACTCGCTCGTCAATTCATCGCTCCTGAAGTTCAAGTTCCTGCACGTGGGCCGCATGTTCGGGCTGCTCTCGGAGGAAGCCACCATCAACAGCCGTTTCATAGACGCATTGCGGAACTCGGTCGTATACGAGGAGGCGATGCGCTCCATATTCTTCAGGTATTTCGACATCGAAAGGACCGGCGAGGTTGTTGCGAAGCTCAGGAAAGGGGCGTTCAAGCTCGTGGTGGACGTGCGCAAGCATCCGAGTTACTTCGCTAAAATCGGCATAGACAGGGTTTCAGGCGGGGAATACGCAGGCGCGTTCGAGCCGCGTGAGCGGATAATCGCCGCGTTCAGGGAGAACGCGCTGTCAAAGACGCTTCGCCTGGTGTGCCTGCACTGCAAGGCCACGCGCTACCTCCACCTGGCCGGCGCCCCGGAAACGATAAGATGCCACAAGTGCGGCGAGAAGGCGCTGGCCCTGCTCAACCGCGAAGGGGAGGCGAAAAGCGACCTTGAATTCTCCGCAGGCCTGATACGGGCATACGGCAAGAAGGCGCTCATAGCGCTTTCCACCTACGGCGTCGGGCCGAAGACGGCCGACCGCGTCCTCAGACGGCTGCACAAGACAGACGACGCGTTCTGCCTGGATTTGCTTGAAGCGCAAAAACTATTCATAAAGAACAAGCGGTTCTGGAAGCCCTGAGGCCATTACTCCTCGATGTGCGCCTTCACCAGCGGCTCTTTGGAGTAGACTATTGCCATTATGAGGAGTGTGGCAACTATGACCTCGAGCCACATGCCAAGGCCGACCAGGACCCCTGCAGCGGCAGTGGCCCATACGGTCGCGGCAGTCGTGACGCCTGCCGGCTTGCCACCGTACCTCCATATGGTTCCCAGGCCAAGGAAGCCGATGCC
>CAZYGF010000005.1:0-11918 GCA_964647575.1 Microcaldota archaeon | reverse complement strand
TGGACGACAACTTCATCACCATCCGCAACGCGATAGCCGAGGGCCGCGGCACGTTCGACAACATCCGCAAGTTCGTGGCCTACATGCTGGGCGCGAACATATCAGAGGTGCTCATCGTATTCCTCGCGACCGTGACCGCGCTGGGCATCTCGCCGAAAATCGCCATACAGCTGCTGTGGATAAACCTCGTGACCGACGGCCTGCCGGCCATCGCAATAGGCGTCGACCCGCCCGCGAAAGGCATCATGCAGCGGCCGCCGAGAAAAAAAGGCACGCGCATGGCAGACCGTGACACGCTGTACTTCCTGGGCTCCATAGGGCTTGCCGCCACGGTTGCGCTCCTGCTGCTCTACGCGTTCTACATGGGCGCCGAGGGCGCTGCAAAGGCATATACCATATTGTTCACGTCGTTCGTGGTCCTTGAGATGGTCACGGTCTACGCGGTCAGGTGGAGGTACGGCACGAACATCCTTTCCAACATATGGCTCCATGCCGCGGTCGCATCCTCGCTCATCCTCCAGCTCGCGCTCATCTACACCCCGCTCAACTCGCTTTTCGGCATCCTGCCCCTTTCGCTGGAAGAGTGGGCCGGCATCGCATCAGCCATGGCCGCCTACCTTGCCCTGGTGGCGGTCGCGCTGAAGCTTGAGCCGCTGATAATAAGGAAATGATACCCGGAATCGCCGGAAGGCGCAGCAAGGCTTAAAAAACTCAGGGACGTATGATTGCCATGCGCCGACAAGCCACAAAACGTAAAGCAAAGCGGCCGCCCCTGCGCCGGCAGCCGCCGAAGCCCGAAGCAAAGGAGGAACCCAAGCGGGTAGCGACCGGCATCCCAGGCCTCGACCCGCTCATAGAAGGCGGGTTCGTGAGGAACAGCACGGTGCTGGTGCGCGGCGACACAGGGACAGCAAAGACGCTTTTCTGCATCCAGTACCTTTACGAGGGCGCCCTGGCAGGCGAGCCGGGCGTGTTCATAAGCTTCGCGGAATCCCGCGAGGCCATATACGAGCATGGCAGGAAATTCGGCTGGGACCTGGACGTCCTGGCGAGGAAGGGCCTGTTCGAGGTCATACGCTATGATCCGCACGAAGTGGTCAAGATAATGCAGGAGGGCGGAGGCCTCATCAGGGACACCATAGAATCCAAGGCGGCGTCGCGGCTGGCCATAGACTCGCTGAGCGCCTACGAGCTGTTTTTCGAGAACAAATACCGCTCCAACCAGTCCGTCCTGAGCCTTTTCGAGATGCTGAAGAAGTGGAATGTCACGGCCATGGTGACGTCGGAGATGCCCGTGAGCCTGTCAAGCGAGACAAGGGACCGGCTCGGCTTCCTGACCGAGGGCATAATAAACCTCTATCACATGAGGAGCCATTCGGAGCGCCTCCGCGTCCTGGAGATACTCAAGATGAGGGATACCAGGCACAATGAGGGGCTATACCATTTCACCATTGAAAAAACCGGCCTAAGGGTGCGCGGGAGGTTGAGCGGCTTTGGCAGGCCATAGGACCGCCCAGACTAGCGTGGAGTTCCTCGCCATCCTAGCCATATCGCTGGTGATCATAACCATAGTCATGGTCCTGGCGCAGCAGCAGATAACGACGGTGCAGAAGCAGAAGGACTCTGCGGATGCGCAAAACTCCCTCCTGGACCTGAGCGCCGCGGCCAAGGAGGTCTATGCCCAGGGCGAGGGCTCAAAGAAGCAGGTGTTCATACGGCTGCCGGGCAGCTATGAGCCCGACCGCTCGTCCATCAGCGACAAGTCCATACAGATAAGGGCGGCCGGCACGGATTACGTGGCACTGGAGAATTTCAATGTGCACGGCTACCTGCCTGCCACCTCGGGAGGCCACTGGGTCTGGGTCACGTCCGAAGGCAACCGCGTGCGCATAGGGCCTGGGATGATGGAGCTAGGCAGGAACAGCATATACCTGGTGATGAACAGGAACACGACCGCCACCGCCTCCTTCAGCGTGAAGAACGTCTGGGTGAGGGCCATAAACGTGACGACGCAGACGGAGTGGGGCACAACGGGCGTGGGCATGAGCGGCGTGCCATCCTCGTTTTCGCTGGACGTTGACGGCACCGAGGTGGTCAGCCTTCAGTTCAGCGCAGACGCCGATGCCGGCGGGCTCTACAACGGCGACATAACTCTGAATGCCGACGACGGGCAGGGGGCCACGGAAAGCGTTGAGGTGCCCGTGACTGTCTACGTGGTCGGCTATACCACCCCGGAAACCGACCTCCTCGGCCCGATAATAACCAGCATCTCCCAGATCCCCTCGCCTGCCCTCATATATGAGCCGCTGGCGATACTGCTGACGACGACCGACGAGCACACCGGCAACAGCACCATCAGGGGCTGCGAGATAGACGCAGACCAGGCCGGCAGCTGGCAGGCGATGCTTCCGGTGGACGGCGCCTTCAACCAGCCCACTGAAAACGCAACATACAACTACACGGCCGGGTTCTCCTGGGGCGTGCACAGCATACGGGCACGGTGCACCGATGCGGCCAACAATACAGGGCCCCTGGCTTTCTATTATTTCAACGTGACCCAGGCAGACCTACTAGGGCCCATCGTGACGAACCTGACCCACACGCAGTATCCGACGACGCTGACGAACCTGACCGTGAGCGCCATAGCGATCGACATATACACCGGCGGCAGCAACATCCGGGGCTGCCAGGTGAGGGTGGATGCGGGCGCATGGCACAATGCCAGCGCCATGGACGGGGCGTACGATTCGGCCTCTGAGAACATCAGCTACAACGTGGGCCCGCTTCAGGTCGGCTACCATACGATAAACTGGCAGTGCGTGGATGTCCTGGGCAACGCGGGCGGCGTATACAACGACAGCTTCGGCGTGGTGGACGTGGATATCATGCTCGTGCTCGACAAGTCCGGCTCCATGGGGGATAACGTGACCAACGTGGCCAACAACGGAGTTGTTTCCGCTGCCAGCAGCGGCTGGTCATCGGTGAAGAGCCTGACCATGTCCACGATCAACGGGGACCTGGCGAACGTCACCACCGAAATCAAGTCGAACTCGAGCGGGTGCATGGTATTATACAATATCACCATAAACGGGGTCACGGTGGCGACCGGCAACCGGACATCGACCACCTACGTCAAGGTTGTGGACAGCGTGAATATCTCCGCATATCCGCCGCCGGTGCAGTTTACCCTCTGGCTCAAACGCAACAAGACCGGATGCACGGTCTACAACCAGCTTTTCTCGGTGCAGCAGGCGCCCAGCAAGATGAAGGCCGCGCAGGCATCGGCGAAGCTGTTCGTCAGCATAGTGAGCCCCGCCACCCAGATCGGACTCGTAACCTTCACCACCACCGCGAGCACTGATAAGACGCTCGCCACCATGGACCCGGCCAACATGACTGCGCTGAACAACGCCATCGATGCCATCACCCCCGCCGTCTATACGTGCATAGAATGCGGGCTGGTCAACGGCGTCAACGAGCTGATATCGTCCAGAGGGAGGTCCGGCGCCACCAGGGTGATCATCCTGCTGACCGACGGCATCAGCAACTACAATGCGGCCGGCCAGAGCATCACCGACCCGGCCAGCAGCGACAATGCAGGGGCGCTGTACTGCAGGAACAACAACGTGACCGTCTATACCATAGGGCTGGGCACAGACGTGAGCGATACGGAACTCACGAACATAGCCCTGCTGACCGGTGGCGAATACTACTTCGCACCCAACGTGGCTACGCTCACGTCAATATTCGAGAACATAGGCAAGTGAACGCCATGAAAGCCCAGGTCTCGTCCGAATTCATGGTGGTGTTCTCGGCCCTGCTCCTCATATTCGTGGTCGTGTTCACCATATACGCGGGCGGCAGCCTCAACCTCTTCCAGGCGGAGAGCTCCGTGGGCGCCCTGCGCAATGCCAACGCGGTGGCAGCGGCGCTGAACTACGTCTACCTGGCCGGCGACGGGGCGAGCTATTCATTCACCCTGGCGAGGATGGTGAACGACGAGAACATAACCATATCAGATTATGCAGTCGCGTCAGAGCGGCCGCACGCCTACGCGGCAGCGCCGCTGCTTGACGGCAACATAAACGCCAGCTCCATGGGCAGGGGGGCTGCTGTCATAACCAACAACGGAGGGGAGCTCGATATCAGCGGATAACCCCTGCAGGAGAGACGCCCTGGCGGCTGATGCGGGATGCAGCACCGACAGGGGACTGGCCTTGCAGGCTGGCACGGGTGCCCCACGGGCGGGTCCTGTGCCCCAATTTCGTAAGGGCCAGGTCTGGTCCATGGACTTGGCCGCTGGCATACTGGTGCTGCTGTTCATACTGGCGCTCTTCATGGTGCTGTGGAACAGCATCGCGCTGAGGTGGAACTCCGCAGGCCAGCACACCGCCATGGAAGCAAGCGCGTTCTTCGCATCCGAGTCATTGCTCGCCACGCCGGGCGAGCCTGAGAGCTGGGAGATGCTCCAGCACATAGACGGCAACGTGAGCGCCATCGGCCTTGTCAACGGCCGCAACGAGCTGAACAGGATGAAGCTGGAGAAGCTCGTGGCGGAGAATGCGACCGCATACACGGCAATCAAGGCCCGGCTTGGGCTGGGGCGCTACGAGCTGGGCATGCGCGTCACCGACCTTTCTGACAACGTGGTCTATTACGAGTTCGGGAAGTTCAGCAGCACGCTGAACAATTCGCTGAAGTTCGAGCGTTTCGGCATGCTGGACGGCGCGCCGGTGCTGGTGCACCTGGAGGTGTGGGGAAGATGAGGGGATTCGTAATCACCCTGGACGCGGTAATCGCCCTGTCGTTCTTCCTGTTCGCCATGATGCTGATGTCAGGCCAGACCTACCAGCCCATGGCGCCGGGCAGCATCTACCTGAAGCAGCTAACGCTGGATACCCTCACCGTGCTGGAGAAGACCGGCCGGCTCAGCCGGGCGCTTGACGGCAACGACAGCGGCGTGCAGGAGGTGCTCGAGGCATCGCCAAAGCTGGCGTGCATGCAGCTCTCCATAATAGACAGCACCGGGACCACCGCCGCTGCGCTCGCCAAGAGCGACTGCAACGAGACGGCAGGCATTGACGTGCAGATCGCATCAAGGCCGGTGCTGCACAACGGCATCAGGTACATGGTGAAATCTGAATCCTGGCTCAGGAAGGAGCCGGACCAGGAGTGAAAAGCATGCACAGGAGGAAAATTTCAGCCGCTGGTTTGTCTGGGTCCAGCCTAATGAAGTTTTATGAAATTTTATCAGAAGGAACCAGGAGGAAAATTTCATGCGCGGATTCGTGATAACCCTGCTGTCAGTGAGCCTCATACTTATACTCGTAGTGCTTACCCTCTCGCTGCGCAGCGCGCACCTGGGCACCGAAAGGGCGCTGCTGGAACCGCTGCCCCTGCTATACGCGGCGTTCCTGCTGGACGACGCGGCCTACGAGTTCAATTCCATCATGGGGCCAGGAGTGTCGTTCAGCCAGGGCAACGGCAGCATGAACGTGACGGTCTCGGACACCCTGCACGCCTACAACCATTCCGCAGCAGTCCTGTCCTACGGCGCGTTCCTCGAAGGCGAGGTCGCCGGCCGGACCGCCAGCAGCATAACAGTGAACCTGAGCAACATAAGCGGCGGGGCCATGAGGGTTTTCATAAACGAGGATTACGTGTATGTGAACAACCACAGCAGCACCGAGATGCTCTTCACCAGGAGCGGCGGCACCAACGCCACCTCGTACGAAATCAACTTCACCATCTACAGCATCCGCCAGAACATCACGCACATGGATTTCAACTCCAGCGGCACGCTCAACGTCACCATCCGTTACGCGGATTTGAACGGCACCGGCACCGAGCAGGGCAGCGTGTTCCCCGGCCAGGCGAACTCGTTCACGCTTGCGTACCCGAACGGCACCAGCATAGCCGTGACCGTGGGGCTGGCAGGCGGCGCGCCCGGCTCCCTCGGGCTGAAAGGGAACGGGGTGTCAGCCGATTTCGCATGGACGGCCGCCCTGCCGAGGCTTGACCCGTCGAAAAGGCGCGGGTACGCATACGATGCCACCATAGACTACGCTCAGGGGGCGCTGGTGAAGCGCACGAGGTTCGGCAAGTAATTAAAACAGCGCAGGAGATGAGTGGAATATGGCCATAGAAACGAAGATAGACGACATGGTCCGGTTCATCCAGCAGAAGGGGAAGGCGAATTTCACTGAAATCGCCAAGTCCATAGCCTGGAGCGAGCAGTCCGTGGAGAAGATTGCCCTCATACTGGAGAAGGCAGGCATGGCGAAGACGCACTACCCCCTGAACATGGTGGAGCGCCCCTGGGTCTCCATCATCGCAGTGCCGCCGGCCAAGGAGCGCGTGCAGGCGCAGGGCAAGCAGCTGGACGCCTATAACATCGTGGTCAAGGGCCACACGCTCGGCTCGGTCAGCATAGTGCATTCCGAAGCCGAGAAGAGGGCGGTATATAATATCGTGCTGCCCGAGGTCAGCCCCTACACCCGCGCATACATGGAGCGGCTGAAGGAGTCGGTTTCCAGGAAGCTGGCCGTGGCAGACGAGGAGAAGGGGACTGAGGACGTCGAGAGGAATTTCCTCATCAGGCACGAGGCGTTATCCGGGGCCATCACCAAGGACCTGAGCCCGGACGGCCGGACGCTTGACACGCTCACGGACATAGCGCTGCACGAGATGTACGGCCTTGGCGAGCTGGAGGCGCTCATAGGCGACACCAGGCTGGAGGAGATAGTCATAAATTCCGCGTCGGTGCCGGTAGCAGTCTACAGCAGGAGATTCGGCTGGCTCAAGAGCAACGTCGCCATGGCCAGCGAGGCCGAGGTGGAGAACTACGCCCAGCAGATTGCGCGCAAGGTGGGCAGGCAGATAAGCACGCTCAACCCAGTGCTGGACGCGCACCTGGGCACGGGCGACCGTGTGAACGCGACGCTCTACCCCATATCGTCGCACGGCAACACCATCACGCTGCGCCTTTTCGCCAGGAACCCGTGGACCATCGTGAGCTTCATAAAGCCTGAGGTCAATGCGATGACGCCGGACATGGCCGCGCTGCTCTGGCAGGCCCTGCAGTACGAGATGAACGTGCTGGTGGCAGGGGGCACGGCGAGCGGGAAGACCAGCGCGCTCAACGGCCTTGTCGCGCTCGTCCAGCCGTTCCAGAGGATAATCACCATAGAGGACACCCGCGAACTCATGCTTCCGAGCTACCAGTGGAACTGGATCCCCATGGTCACGAGGCTGCCCAACCCCGAGGGCCTGGGCGAGGTGAACATGCTCGACCTGCTCGTGAACTCGCTGAGGATGAGGCCTGACCGCATAGTCATGGGCGAGATACGGCGAAAGCACGAGGCAGAGGTCCTTTTCGAGGCCATGCACACCGGCCACAGCGTATATTCCACTATGCACGCCGACACCGGCGCGCAGGTGCTGAAGCGCCTCGTGGAGCCGCCAATCGAGGTCCCTGCGAGCGAGGTGGAGGACCTCCACCTGATCCTGGTGCAGTTCAGGGACAGGCGCAAGAACGTGCGGCGCACGCTGGAGCTCTGCGAAGTCGTTTCAGGCGCCGCCGGGCCCGAGCTCAACCACCTGTACACCTGGAAGCCGAGGAACGATACGTTCCAGTTCGTCAGGCCGCCGCACCGCTACCTGGAGGAGCTCAACCTCCATACCGGGCTCACCGAGGAGGAGGCGGTGGAGGACCAGAAGAGCAAGGCCACCATACTCACATGGATGGAAAAGAACGGGCTGGAGAACATAGAGGACGTGGGCAGGGTCATGAAGATCTACTATTCAGACCCGGCATCCATAACAAAAGCGGCGGAGAAGGGCACTGCGCCGTCAAAGGTGCTTTGAAAGGGGTTGCGGAATGGCCGAAGACAGGATACTGCTCATGCTCGTCTCGCAGCGCCGGATGTTCCAGCTCGGCCGCAGGTTCCGCGGCCTGGGGCGGCTGCTGGCCAGAGCCAACCCGCGCATGGGCTCCATACTCACGAAGCTGAAGCTCGACATGGAGCCTGAAGGCTACGCCGTGGGTGCGTTCGCCTCTGGCTTAGCCTACGGCCTGCTGTTCTTCATCCTCTCGGCCGCGGTGCTGTGGGTGCGCTACCAGGACCCTGCCCAGGTGTGGCCGCAGTCGCTCGCCATCGGCCTGTCGCTCTGGCTCATCGCCTTCATGTTCCTGATGATGTACCCGGGCATCATGATGAGGAAAATCGCGGCAAAGGAGAGCAACGACCTGCTCTTCGCCCTGCGCGAGATAATGGTGGACATAGACGGCGGCGTGCCGCTTTTCGAGTCCATCAAGAACGTGGCGTCCGGCGACTACGGCTACGTCGCCAGGGACCTGGCAACGGTGATCAGGCAGATAGAGCGCGGCGTTCCGGACCGCGTAGCGCTCAGGGAGCTGGCCGTGCGCACGGAAAGCGAGTCCATGAAGCGCTCGCTCTGGCAGATGGTCAACGCGCTGGAAAGCGGCGCGAGCCTGGGCACCGCGCTCAGCGCCATAGTCCAGTCCATAGAGGGCTACATGTACCGGGACATAAAGACCTATACGTCCAACCTCAACTTCCTCATGCTGCTCTACATGCTGGCCGCCACGGTTGTGCCGTCGCTGGGCATAACGTTCCTCGTGCTGCTCTCAGCCTTCAGCGGGCTGGGGGTGAGTTTCACAACGCTCCTGCTGCTGCTCGGCAGCTCGGTGCTGATCCAGGCGATAATGATAGGATACATGCATTCGACGAGGCCCGATACGTTCGGGGGATGAGCCATGAAGGAGAGCCCCAAGCCGCGGAAGGACGCTGCGCCAAAGCCCGCAGCCCTGCCTCCGGCGCAGCCCGGGCCGCCCGCATCCCCTGCGCAGCCCGGGCGCCCGTTCTCAGGCCTGCTGCACTCGCTGTTCTCAAGGCAAATGCCGGTCCCTGCAAAGCCGGCAGCTCCTAAGCCGGCAGCCCAGAAGAAGGAGCCTGGCACGCCTGCCATATGGCGCATATACCGCAGGTTCAGCAGCATACTGCCGGCCGGGCTGATGGGGCCCCTGGAGCGGAAGATGCGCTTCGCAGGCATAGACCCGGACATGAACAGCATCCTCCTGGGCCGTGCCTTGCTCGTGTGCTTCCTCGCGGGCATGCTGCCGCTGATGCTCTACCTGGCGGTGCTCAACCCGCTCGCCACGCCAGCCACGACGCTCACCGCCATCTCGCTTTTCCTTGGCGGCTCGCTTTCCTCAATCATACTGTCCTACCTCTGGCTGTACTTCAGGGTAGTCGACCGCGCGTCCGCGGTGGAGAAGATCCTCCCGGACTTCCTTTCGCTCGCGGTCTCCAACCTCAGGGCGGGCATGACGCCCTACGTGGCGTTCGTCCATGCCGCGAGGCCCGAGTTCGGCGCCTTCCATGACTCGGTCATGCTGTCCATGGCGAGGATGGGCGGCAGGATGTCCATCGCGGATGCTTTCATATACGTGTCAGGCGACTTCGACTCGGCTATCCTGCGCAGGACAGTGATGCTGTTCGCCAAGGGCATGCGCTCAGGCGGCCAGCTTGTCAGGCTGCTCAACTCAAGCGCCGATGAGGTCCGCCGCATCCATGACCTGCGGACCGAGCTCGTATCATCCACGCGCACCTACTCCATATTCCTTGCGTTCATAGTCGTCGCGGTCATGCCATTCCTGCTGTCGGTGTCGCTGAATTTCGTCACGGTCTTCGTTAAGCTCCAGATCGATACCGGCAGCATGGACGCGGGGATGGCCGCTCTGCCCAGCTTCACGGGCAAGATACTCATCACTGTCGATGACATGTACAACATCTCGGTGATAACGCTGGTGGTCATAGACCTGCTGGTCGCGGTCCTCATGGGCATCGTGGACAGGGGCAAGGCAATATACGGCATAAAGAACTTCCCCCTGCTCCTGGCCCTCTCCCTGCTATCGTTCTTCATCGCCAAGGCCATAATCGGCTCCTTCCTGTCCGGCTTCATGGTATGACCCGAAAGCGCGCTAAGGTAAATCTTTTTAAATTAGCCGGTGATTGCAGTAACGGTGAAAATAATGATTAAGAAAGGACAAGTTTCGACAGAATATCTGGTCATCCTGGCCATAGTCCTCGTCGTTGCCCTCGTGGTCGTCTACCTGGTAGGCGGCTTCGCGGGAATGGGCGTTGGAACAATGGAAACCCAGAGCATGCAGGCATGGGGCACAGCGGCACCGCTCGCCATAACGAGCTGGAAGCAGAGCGGCACTGCGCTGCAGCTTGAGGTTCAGAACAACGACGTAGACACGCTGGTCCTCACCGCCATATCCATGGACGGTGCATCGGTCTTCTCGACCAATGCGACGTTCACGAGCGGCGAGAAGAAGGTGGTCACGGCTACGACCGCAACAGCTTGCGGCGCTGCCGGCACGGCGTTCACCCACGAGAACGTGGTGCTTACCTACAACAAGGGCGCCATATCCGGCAAGACCCAGACAGGTGTCAGGCCCATAGTAGGCAAGTGCTCCTGAATCCCGGATTTTTTTATTTTATATTTTTTCTTCCATTCTCCAGCCCGGGCTACCTATATCCTTTTAACCTGCGGCTCGCTTATAGCACCTGAGGTAATGATATGTCCAAAGGACAAGTTTCTACTGAATATCTGGTCATCATGGCTATAGTCCTCGTCGTTGCCCTCGTGGTCGTCTACCTGGTAGGCGGCTTCGCGGGCATGGGCGCAGGGACCATGGAAACCCAGAGCATGCAGGCATGGGGAACTGCCGCGCCGTTTGCCATCACCATCCTGAAGCAGAGCGGCACGACGCTGGAACTGGAGATGAGGAATAACGACGTGAGCACCCTGGTCCTCACCGCCATATCCATGGACGGCGCATCCGTGTTCTCGTCCAACACCACGTTCACGAGCGGCGAGAAGAAGGTCGTCACCGCGACCGTGGCCACGGCCTGCGGCGCTGCCGGCAGCGACTTCAGCCACGAGAACGTGATAATAACCTACAACAAGGGCGGCATAACCGGCAAGACCGAAGTCGGCTCAAGGCCGCTCATGGGCAAATGCTCCTCCTGAGCGCCACATTCATTTAAAAAGATTATGAAGGAGAATAGGATATCAGCTCGTTCTCCCGTGATTTTATGTATAACGAAGACAGTCCAAAGCAGAAGGGGGTTCAGACAGGGACCACTACGGTGGGCCTTGTCTGCAAGGACGGCATCGTGCTCGCCAGCGACAGGAGGGCGACCATGGGCTACCTCATTGCCAGCAAGGACATCGACAAGATATACCCCATAAGCGACAGCATCGCCATGACCATCGCCGGCAGCGTGGGCGATGCGCAGACGCTCATCAGGTGGATGTGCTCCGAGGTGAAGCTCTACGAGCTCAAGCACGAGAAGACCATGAACGTCGAGGCGGCGGCGGTCCTGCTTTCCAACATACTCGTGCAGTACAAGTTCTACCCGTTCTACGTCCAGCTGCTGCTGGGCGGGGTGGACGAGAAGCCGAGGATGTTCTCCGTGGACATGCTTGGCGGCATAACAGAGGAGAAGGTGACCTCCACCGGCAGCGGCTCCCCGGTCGCCTACGGCGTGCTGGAAGAGCTTTACGCAGAGGACCGCGACATAGAGGCGAACCTGCCCGTGGCGGCAAAGGCCGTGAGCGCGGCAATGAAGCGCGATGCCGCAACAGGCGAGAGGGTGGACCTGGTGACGGTCACCAGGGCAGCCGGCTTCAAGAGATACGACAAGGAAGAAGTGAAGAAGATACTGCATTCCTGATCCGTTTTTGTTTTTCCCCCGGTTTTCGTTTTTATCTCCCCATACTTACGCAATCTATCGAGGTGTTTTGTTTGCACTATAAGGACATAGTCAAGAAAATCAGCGAGATAATGCCGCCGGACTGCGAGGTGACCAAGGTGGAGCCCG
>CAZYGF010000004.1:0-12026 GCA_964647575.1 Microcaldota archaeon | reverse complement strand
GGCGAGGCGTAGGCTCATGGGGTAAAGAAGCTGAAAACAGTTTATAAATTCATGCAGGCATAAATGCCGTTACGACGTATTGCGGGCTCGTAGCTCAGCTTGGATAGAGCGACGTCCTCCTAAGACGAAGGTCGTGAGTTCAAATCTCACCGGGCCCGTTTTCCATTAGTTCGACATTCTGTGCCGCAGGCCGCCCTGTTGATATTCCTATAGGAATAAATTTGTCAGAAATATATAAATAGCGGAATTTCCAGAATGAATTACCAGGTGATTACAGATGGTATGCTACGACTTGAGGCCCCTCACAAAGCAGCAGATAGCGATTCAAAGGCGCGCGGAAACCATAAGGGCAAGGCGCAACGGCCATGCAATATTGCCTGGCGCACTTGACAGGAGGCAGAACAGGCCCTGGACGCGAGAGGAGTACGGCGGAAAAACGCCCCAGGAGACATTCGCTGCAGGCAACAGCGGGAAACCGCGCTGCCTGGTGCATGACATCATATGCGTTTGATTTTTATCGGGCCGGCCACCATCGGCCCATTCTTTTTTTTCTAGCTCATTCTGACAGTTCGGCGTATCTCCTGTAGAACCACCATTTCATCAGTTCCACCAGGATGAGGTAGGCGACCACGAAGCCGGCCAGGACCGCGAAGAACAGCGGCGGGAGGCTCACGAACTCGAACACGGCCGCGAGCGGCGTGAACGGCAATAGCACCGTGAGCACGACCACGCCGATGCTGCTGAGCGCGAGCGGCACGCTGGGCAGGCTTGACAGGAACGGTATCTTCCTTGTCCTTATGGCGAATATGACCAGGGTCTGCGTGCAGAGCGACTCGACGAACCAGGCGGTCTGGAACAGCGGGGCAGAGGCGTTGAAGACGAAGAGCAGCGTGGCGAAGGTCAGGATGTCGAAGATGGAGCTTATCGGGCCGAAGAACAGCATGAACCTGCGTATGTATTCCACCTTCATGCGGCGGGGCTTCTGTATGTACTCCTTGTCCACGTTGTCGGTTGGAATCGTCGTTTCCGAGAAGTCGTAGAGCAGGTTGTTCAGCAGGATTTGTAGCGGCAGCATGGGCAGGAAGGGCAGGAAAAGCGAGCCCACCGCAACGGAGAGCATGTTGCCGAAGTTGGAGCTGACGCCCATCATGATGTATTTCATGGTGTTGCCGAACGTCCTGCGGCCCTCGAGCACGCCCTGCTCGAGCACGCGCAGGTCCTTCTCCAGGAGTATGATGTCGGCGGATTCCTTCGCAACGTCCACAGCGTTCTCAACCGACATGCTCACGTCCGCGACGCGCATGGACGGCGCGTCGTTTATGCCGTCGCCCAGGAACCCGACCACGTGGTTGTTGCTTTTCAGCGCGTGGAGTATGCGGTTCTTCTGCGCAGGAGTCACGCGTGCGAATATGTTGGCCTTTTCCACCACGCGGGCAAGCGCGTCGTCGTTCATGGCGGCAACCTCAACGCCGCTCACAAGGCCGGTTATCTTTATGCCGAGCTGCTCGCACGTCTTCCTGGTGACAAGGTCGCTGTCGCCGGTCAGTATCTTGAACTTTATGCCGTCGCGCTCCAGCTCGTCAACAGCCTCGCGCGCGCTCGCCTTGGGAGGGTCTATGAACGCTATGAAGCCCAGGAATGCCATGCCCTGCTCGTCCTTGGCGCTGAGCCGGCCGGCATCCACTTCCTTGTAGCAGATGCCCAGCACACGGTAGCCGTCCATGCTCAATTGCCTGTATTTCCTGTCCATGTCTGTTTTTGTCTTGCCGTCCATGGGGGAAACCTTCCCACCCAGCTCGTAGTTGTCGCACACCTTTGTTATATCTTCAGGCGCGCCCTTGGTTATGAGCAGCTTCTGCTTCCCTTTCCAGGCGACGACAGAGCTGCGCCTGCGATTAAAATCGAACGGGATTTCGTCTATCTTCCTGTAGCCTGACGCATCCACTTTCTTGTCATGCGCCATGACTGCCAGGTCCAGCGGGCTTTTCACTGCGGTCTGGAATGCGCTGTTCACGAACGAGTATTCAAGCACCTTGGCATTGTCCTTCCCTTTCAGGTCCACGTGCATGATGAGCGTCACGCGGTTCTCTGTGAGCGTGCCGGTCTTGTCAGAGCAGAGGATGTCCATTGCGCCGAAGTTGTGGATGGACGACAGGCGCTTCACGATGACCTTCTTCCTGGACATGGCAACCGCGCCCATGGACAGGTTTATGGACACGATCATGGGTAGGAGTTCGGGCGTAAGCCCGACGGCAAGCGCCAGCGCGAACAGCACTGATTCCAGCACATCGTGCTTGAGCAGCGCAAGGACGATGAAGACGAATACCACCAGGGCCAGGGTAACCTGCATGATGAGGTAGCCGAACTGCCTCAGCCCGCGGTCGAACTCGGTTTCAGGGCGCTTCTCCATGGCCAGTTTGACTATCTCGCCGTATTCGGTCTGCGTGCCTGTGCGCACTATCAGCGCTGTTGCAGTCCCGCTCACAACCGACGTGCCCATGAAAAGGTAGTTTTTCCATTCAGTGACCTCTGCCATGCAGTCGCGCTTCAGCGGCTCATGCTGCTTCTCCACAGGAAAGGATTCGCCTGTGAGCGCTGCCTGGTCCACGAAGAGGTCCTTTGCCTCCAGTATGCGCGCGTCAGCAGGCACGATGTCGCCGGCGGAAAGGAAAACGACGTCTCCCGGGACGATGGTATTGAGGTGAATCTCATGCTTCACGCCGTCGCGCATGACCGTCGCCGTGGTCGCAACGCGGTGCCTGAGGGCCTCTGCAGCCCTTTCAGCCCGGTGCTCCTGCACGAAGCTCAAAACCACGCTGATAAGGACCATTATGAATATGGCGGCCGTCTCGACAATCTCGCCCAGGAACCCTGCCACTGCGCCTGCGGCGAGCAGGATGAGGATGAGGGGGTTGTTGAAATACGCTAAAAACGCCATTATGGGCGATTTTTTCACCCTTTTGGCCAGCTCGTTATGGCCGTAGAGGTGAAGGTGCCGGTGGGCATCCTTGGCGCTCAGGCCACGGGGCGAGGAGCCGAAGCGCCGGAACAGCCCGCCCATGGGCAGGCAAACCAGCTCCTGGTTGCTCAGGGTAGGGGGGCTCTTGCCGTCCATGGGGTGGTTTCTGGAATGAGGTATAAATAGGCATCGCTGGCGCTGGAAAATAAGGCGGAAAAAGGGGCTTTACTCGGATATGCTGTTCTTGAACATCGTGAACAGCACGCCGACTGAAACCGCACCGAGCAGGAGCACCACGATGGCAAGCGAGTCCATTGAGAACTCAAAGCTGCTCGGCGCTGCGGCCGGTATGACTATGTTGGCCTTGTCCTCGGCCATGGGCTTCGCGGACGCCTTCACCGGGGTTGAGGCCGGCGCAGGGGGCGAGCTGATGTTGGTGACCTGGGTCTTCCCTGAAGAGTTGGTAACGTTCCCTGAGGGCGTCTCCGTGGTTTTGGATGCGCAGTCGGCCTGCACAGGGCAGTAGTTCGGCGTCAGCATCTGCATGCATTCGGCACCCATCTGGGACGGGGCCACGTTCGGGCAGCTCACTGTCTTGCCTTCGGGCTTGTAGAATGTGCTGCCGTCTGGGGAAATTGCCTTCACGACGTCGCCGGAACAGATATAAACCGCCTGCACGCCTGCCTGGCCGCATCTGGCTGCAGCGGCATCATCGACGTTCCAGCCTACGGCTTCCGTGGTCCAGTCGCCAACCTCTACGACAGCGGCGAAACTGGAGCAAAGCAGCATGAGAATTATCAATCCGTCTCTTGTCCATCCCATTATATACACACCAATACAATTTATGAAACAAATAGATTAAAAGGCTATCGGTTGTGTTTTGGGAGGTAAACAAGAGGATTTACGGCGTAAACCCTACCTTCTGGCGGTCACCAGGATGAGGTGGTAGCCGAACTTGGTCTTCACAGGGCCCACGGCAACGCCCACGGACGCGGAGAACGCCGCATCCTCGAATTCCTTCACCATCTGCCCCTTGTCGAAGAAGCCCAGGTCCCCGCCCTGCTCTGCGCTCGGGCACATGGAATGCTTCTTCGCCAGCATCGCGAAGTTCGCCCCTGCCTGGAGCTCGTAAAGCAGCTTCTTGGCCGCCTGCTCTTCCTTCACCAGTATATGGCTCGCTCTTATCGGCATGATAACACCCTATGGCTGTAACCATTCAATCTCGTAATATTCGTATTCGCTCCCTGGGAGCTCGATTTCCTTGATTATGTAGTATGTCACGCTGCTCTCCCTGTCGCTTATGGCCATCATCATCTCAAGCCCGTAATGCCTGGCCTCTGCCAGCGCCTCTGCCAGCCCCTCGCCGCCGATATACTCGTCCTCTGTGAGCGAGTACATCAGGTAGCGCGGCGTGCCGTCCTTCGGCGTCTCTATGCCGTCCTTGCGGCGGTGGTAGAGCAGGAAGTCAAGCCGCGGCTTCTTCGGGTCGACCTTTATGGCCGCCTTCTTGCCAGGTATGGCGAGTATGAACGTCTTCTTCACGCTGTGCGCGACGCGTATGGCGCGCGCCCATTCCGATATGAGCAATTTATGCTTCCTGGGGAAGTTGTGGATCACGTGCTTTGAATGCATCCATTCGTCCTCTGCGCGTATAGGCGAAGCGCCAGGGAAGTATATCCTGAAATGGGTGCCGAACTTGAAGCCTGTCTTGACCACATAGCCCCTGCGGCGCCAGTCCTCATAGACGAGGTACATGTCGTCGAAGAACTTTATGCGCTTGCGCGCCGTCTTCTCCACGTCGTGCAGCTTCGCGTTCGTAAGATGGAGGCCGCCGTGCTTGAGCAGGAAAATCGTCTCGTACACGTCGAGCTTGGATATCCGGCCGCGGTGCGCCGCCTTGTACGTTCCGAACTGGCCTATCCAATACCGTTCGTAAAGCTCCTTGCCCACCTTCTCGTCGTCAACGAGCGTGAGCAGGTCCTGGGGGAAGAAAAGCCCCTCGAAGGCGAAGGAGTCGAACTTGAACGAGCCGCCTGCGTATTTCTTGAGCACGGTGCGCCCGTAGCCGCCCTCTGCCTCCTTCGCATCGCGCAGTATCAGCCCCTTGTCGCGGTAATCCTTGTAGGTCAGGTAGCGGGCCAGCAGCTTCTTTATCTTCAGGAACAGCGACGCGACTGAGTTGAAGGAGTATTCGTTGCCCACCTCGTCGAAGCAGCGCCCGTTCCGTATGTCCATTATGTAGAGCGCTTCCTCTGGCGCGAGGCATATTATCCCTTTCTTCATCTGGCCGTAAAAGCCGTTCTGCAGCGAGGAGACGTCGGCCGGCTCCTTCACGGACAGAGAGCGCTTTTTCCGGTCCAGCTCAAGCTTGATCATGTCAAAACATCCCGAGCGGAAACTCCGAAAAGTCATCTATTATCGCATCGTAGCCATATAAATCCTTGCTTGCAGGCGAGCGGACCACGACGAGGCGCATGCCTGCCGCCTTCGCGGACGCGCAGCCGGATACGGAATCTTCGACCGCCACGCACTCCTGCGGCTTCAGGCCGAGCAGTTCCGCGGCGCGCAGGAACGGCATCGGGCTTGGCTTCCTCTCCTTCAGGTCGTCGCCGCTGACTATGGCGTCGAAAAGGCCATCCAGATGGAGCACGGATATGGCCGCGGCCACGTTGGTCCTGTGGCTCCCTGAAACGATGGCGGTCTTTATGCCCTTTTTCCTGAGCAGCGCGATGAACTGCCGTACGCCCGGCGTCTCTTTCAGCGCGCCGTTGCGCACGCGCGCCTCGTAGAGCTTCTTGCGCTGCTCGACGAGCGAACCGACGTCGGCCTTTATGCCGTTCTCCCTGACGAGAACCTCGAATATGTGGCGCGAGCCGGTCCCTGCGAACTCCCTGTACCAGCGCTCCTCTGGCACTGAAACGCCGTAGGGCGCGAGCAGCTCCATGAAGGTTTCCCTGTGGAGCCCTTCGGACTGGACCACCACGCCGTCGAAATCGAAAAGGACGCCGCGCAACATGTGGAAACCAAGGATACGATACGTATTTTAAGTTAGCATGCAAAGCATTAGTATGCAACCGAAACTCATAATCTTCGGACTGGTTTTGGCATCCATTCTTCTTTTTGGCTGCATACTGGGGGGCCAGCCGGCGCAGAACGTGACCAACGAGACGCCAACGCCCGTAGAGGTCGCCAAGACGCCGACGATCAGCATCTCAAGCCCGACCGCAGGGCAGGTGGTGATGATACCCGGCGCCAGCGGCGACGTCACGCTCGCGCTCAACTACCAGAACCTGGTGGTCAAGCCACCCGGCGGGGCAGCGAAGAAAGGCGAGGGCCACTTCAGGGTGACCATCGACAACGGCCAGCCTGCGACCGTGAGCTCGAGGACCTACACCATGGCAGGGCTCGCGCCCGGCGCGCATACGGTGAAGGTGGAACTGCTCAACAACGACAACACCAAGTACGTCCCGGCCATAACCAAGGAGGTCACCTTCGCGGTGGAGACCGAGAAGCCTGCTGTCTACGTGCCTGTCAACTACAACATCGGCATAAACAACTTCGCCTACACGCCGCCTGAGGTGAACGCGAAGGTCGGCGACACGCTGACCTTCACCAACACAGGCAACTTCCCCATGTCGGCAACGTGCTTCCTGGAGGGCAAGCAGGTGTTCGATACCCGCGTGCTGGCAATCAACCAGGCGGCGGTGGTCACGCTCGACAAGGAGATGGACTGCACGTACTACTCGACGACGCAGCGCATGGCCACGGGCCATGTGATAGTCCAGAGCAACGGCACGGGCTGAGCTTCCTTTTCTTCATCGTCTTCCAGGGCGCTACGCCTCGCCCTCGAAGAGCTTCCTCTGCTTCAGGTTGTCCAGGGTCTTCCAGCGCTCGCGGACGAACGGCTTCAGCATCTCCAGCTTGGCCTTGTCCTTGAGCGCAGCGATGGTCTTCTGGTCAGAGGGGTATCCGCTGCCGAAGTCGTAGGTGGCAGCCCTTATCTCCCCTATCTTGCTGTCCCTGATTATCTTGGCGCAGATGGATGCCGCGGCGACTATGGGGTATTTCTCGTCCGCCTTGTGCTCTGCCTCGAACCGCTTTATGCCGAACTTCTCCATGCGCCTGCGGAACGTCCACGCGTAACGGTCGGGCATGTCTATCATGAGGTCGCTGCTCTCGTCCAGCTTCTTGGCCAGGTCTGCCATCACCCGGGCCTCTATGTCGTTGAGGGACATCTTCTTCATCAGCTTGTTCAAATCAGCCGCACTTATCTCCACCCAGCGGAACGTGCAGAATGAGCGCAGCTTCGCGTATGCCTCCTCGCGCTGCGTGGCAGTGAGCTGCTTGGAATCCTTGGATGCGAGCTTCCGCAGGAGCTTCTCGTCATCCCTGTTGCAAAATGCGCAGCAGACCACAAGGGGCCCGATCACCGGCCCCCGGCCTGCTTCATCGATGCCTGCAATATAGGAAAACATAAAAATTAGTAAGACATGTTCCTCTTTTCGACGATTATGAAATCGCCTACTGCGAGGACGCTCTCATAGGCGACATTCACCATGCCGTCTTCGCGCTTCATCTTGGAGGCTGTCTCGCTGTCGGGGTTTGGCTCGATTATGAGCGTCTCTATCTTCCCGCTCACCTCGTTCACGTTGAGGTCCACAAGCCTTCCGAAGTCCTCGCCGTCATTGGTCACAATCTTTTTTCCAGAGAGTTGCCGTGCTATAAGATACTTAGCCATTCAATCACCGTTGGATGAACGTCGTTCACCTTTACACCGGATATGCGGTTTAAATTTATAAAGTTATGGTTGCGCTGCTCAGTAGTTGAAATCGAGGGTGCGGAGGCGCCCGTACTTCATTTCGTAAACCGGGACGAGCGCGGGCGTGGGCACGTGGCCCTGCTTGACCTGGAAATCGGTCCTGTCCTGGAACGTGCCCGAATTTATCAGGAGCGTGTTCCGGTACTGCATGTAGCCGTTCTTGTGCACGTGGCCGCAGTGGAACACGTCCGGCGGCTCGTCTATCACCATGTAATCCACGTTCTCAGGTATTATGAGGTTGCCGCCGTATATGGGCGAGAGGTGGCGCCTCTTCAGGTATTCCATCATCACCTTCTCAGGATGAGTATAGGAAGTGCCTGGGATGCTGGCTATCATGGAGTCTATGGACGTGCCATGGTAGACGAGGTGCTTCACGCCCTCCAGCGACAGGGACGATGGATTGCCGACCATGGTGACGTCAGAGGAAACCAGGTCCTTGCCCAGCGCCGGCTGCGGCTCGCCCCTGCGGACCGCGTCGTGGTTGCCTGGGGCGGCGATCACTTCCACGTAATCCGGCAGGCTTTCCACGAAATCGTCGAACATGGAATACTGCTGGCGGATGTCCTTGACGAGGAGCTCCTTCTCCTGGTTTGGGTAGACGCCGATGCCGTCGGCGATGTCGCCGGCTATGACCAGGTATTTCACCTTCCCGGCTAGATCCTTTGCTTCTCCCCTGCCGTGCAGCCACTCGACGAACGACTGGAGCTTCTTCTCCAGGAAATACCTGCTGCCGAAATGGATGTCTGACAGGTAGGCGGCGGCCACGTCGTTCTCCGAGCGCTTCTTCTCGCGCACGACCGGCAGGTCCGGCCATTCTATCTCCTCGGCTATGATGTACGGCTCAAGCACCTTGCCGCTTATGGCGATGACGTCGTCCAAAAGCACGCCGCGCGCCTTGTCAAGGATCTTATCGTTGAACTTGGACTGGGAAACGACGACCTTGAACGAGCCGGTGAGGTCCTCGACCTCGAAAAGCAGGTTGCCCTTCTTGGTCTCCTTCTTGTCCGAAACGATGACGACCACGCGGACGCGCTCGTTCAGGCGCTTCCTGACGTCCGCCAGGTCGGTCTGGACCGTGCCGTTCCTGCGCAGCATGCGCGACAGGCGCTCGTACCTGTTGCGGAAGTAGCTTATGAAGTTCTCCACCTCGCCCTTTGTGCGCGACTTGCCTGTCACGTCCAGGGTGTGGTTGAGCTTTATGTCCGCGGAGAATTCCTTCGCGAGGGGGATGAATGAGTCGGCGGCAATCACTTCAACTGGCTGCAGCGCAGGCGGGCTGAGGAGCGATTCTATGTCCTCCTTTGAGATGAGCGGCTTCTGCAGGCCGATGATCTTGCCCACCAGCTCAGGTTCCGGCGGCCTTGATTTCAGGAACTCCTCTGCCTCGACGGTTATCCTCACGCCCTTTTCCGCGAGCTCGTCGAGCATGGTATCAGGCCAGGGATTCCAGGGCGCTCATTATGGCCCATATCTGCGTCCGCGCATGGGCTGGCATGTTGATGTCGTCGCTGACGGATTCGATAAGATAGATGGCGGCGCTCACCTTGACGCCCTTGTCCTCGCCGCTGTCCAGCCTCGTCTTCGCCTCTGAAAGCGCCTTGCGTATGTTCTTCGGGATGGTGGCGTCGTTCATCAGGGTCTCCACCATATCGCTTATGTCCTTTATGTCCATGGCCATGACAATCACCGTGTGAAAAAATCAGTTTCCTGGTGTAATGTTGAGGGCAAGATATTAAAAAGTAGCATAAGGACAAATCTGGCCAGTTGTGAAATCTGCGGATTTCACTTCCTGCCCGATTCTCGTGAGGGCTGGCGCCAATGCTGAAGCTGACGATGAGGAGAATCGGGCCCGGCGGGATTTGAACCCACGACCGTCAGCTTGCGCCTTTTGGAAAAAGGCGCCCCAAAACGGGTTCGCCATCGTTCCACCTTAGAAGGCTGCTGCGCTAATCCAATGCAGGCCCTGGCTGCTATGAAGGCAGGCAGGGCTGGCTGCGCCACGGGCCCTTAAGCGAAAATTAGGATAAGCAGGTTAAAAAGCGTTCGAAAATGCAAAAATAAAGGCAGCGGTTACTCTTCCTCTTCTTCTTCGTCCCACTCCTCTTCGTCGAAGTCGTCGTCTTCCCATTCTTCTTCGTCATCGATACGCATTGGTCTCATGTTGGACACCTTGGGTTTGAACCTATACATCAGAAAACCTTTTAAAGGTTGGCGACCTTCAGCCATCGAGAGGGATAAAAATGGACATACTGCGGCTGAACTGGGATGCGGCCATAGCATATTGCGAGGAGCTGGCTGCCAAAGCGGGCAGCTACGGGCCTGACTTCATAGTGGGCATATCAAGGGGAGGCCTGGTGCCGGCCAGGGTGCTGTCTGACCTGCTCGGCGTGAACGCCATGGGCATCCTGGGCATATCGTTCTACAAGGCCATGGGAAAGCCGAGCGGCTTCCCTGTCATAAACCAGGACCTGACGATGGACCTGAAAGGCAGGAAGGTGCTCATCGTGGATGATATCGCGGACACCGGCAGGAGCCTTGCAGTGGCAAAGGACTACGTATTGCGCAAGGGCGCGAAGGAGGTCAAGGTCGCCACGATCCACTACAAGCCGGATTCCATATTCAAGCCTGACTACTTCATCGCATCCACGACGGCGTGGGTGGTCTATCCGTGGGAGCGCCACGAAACGGAAAGGGAGCTGGCGAAGAAGAAATAGCCGGTCATACCCAGCCTTTCATGGGGGCAACGCCAGCCATTTTCAGGGCATGTGTCACGCATAAGTGGGAAGGGACTTCAGCGAGTCTTGAAAAAAGCCAGCTTACCGTATATCCCTTGAAGGCGCAGCAGTATGCCCCTTCCGGCGCCTTGGCAAGCATAGCGACCGCCTCTGCAGCGGTCTGCGGGAAGACGCCTTCCACATACATAGAATTGCTGTTCAGGGTGGCCCGCCCGATCTCGACTTTCCGCATGTATTTGCAATATTTGGCAAGCGCTTCGAAAGCGAGTTCCTGCTGGGGAGACAGAGTTACGGTGGAAACATGATTGAAGTCCTTCAGGCCTGAACGCCCTATGGAGGCCAGGGGAACGAGTGTCTTCTTTGCTAATTTCATGGCATCGCCACTGGTATACGCTGCGGAAGTTATTAAAAATATATGTATGTGGGCATTACCTGAGCCGTATCGCCTCGAGGTCGGCAAGCGAGCGCGAGTCCTTGTGCATCATCATGCCAGCGGAGCGCGCGAGCTCCTCGGTCTTGCCCCAGTCGCCGTGCATGGTCACTATGCGTTCCGGAATGGGCCGCAGGTTCTTTATGTAGGCCATGAGCTGCGCCCGGTCGCTGTGGCCTGAGAAGCCCTCGGCGGTCTCGACGCGCATGTTGATGTTCAGCGTCTTCATCTTTCCGTCGTCGCCGAGTATCGGGATCTCCTTCATGCCCTGCTGGATTTTCGAACCGAGCGACAGCGCGCTCTGGTAGCCGACGAACGCCAGCGTGTTCTTCGCCTCGTCAGCCATGAGCTTGAGGTATTCGTAGGACGGGCCCCCTGAGAGCATGCCCGACGGGGCGAGTATTATCGCAGGTTCGCCGGAGGTTATTTCCTCCTTGCTCGCCCCCTTCGCGACCTTGATGAGCGGGGACTCGAACGGGCTGCGGTCTGACAGTATCCTCCGGTTGAGCTGCTCGCGCAGGTATTCCGGATACGCCGTATGGATGGCTGACGCCTCGAGCACCATGCCGTCTATGTAGAGCGGGACGTTGAAGTCAGGGTCGCGCCTGGCCATCTCTTCCAGCACGAGCATGATTTCCTGGGACCTGCCCACCGCGAACACGGGTATGAGCACCTTGCCGCGGTTGGCGATGGTCTCCCTTATTATGTCCGTGAGCCTCTTCTCGCTGTCGAAACGGTTGATGGAGATGTCGTTCCTGCCGCCGTAGGTGCTCTCTATGAAGAGCGTCTCGAGGCGGGGGAAGCGCGTCGTCGACGGGTCGAAGAGCCGCGTGAAGCCGAACTTGATGTCGCCCGAGTATACGAGGTTGTGCGCGCCCTCGCCGATGTGCAGGTGGACGCTGGCGCTGCCGAGTATGTGGCCTGCGTTGTAGAGCGTCATCTTTATCTCGGGCGTGATATCGACTACCTCTTCGTAGTCCACGGTTATCACGTTCCGCAGCTCCTTGTAGATGTCCTTCTTGGTGTATGGCGGGTCGATGTTGAACGCCTTCTTGCACAGGTTCAGGTAGTCCTGCTGGAGGA
>CAZYGF010000003.1:0-15127 GCA_964647575.1 Microcaldota archaeon | reverse complement strand
AGATGGACCTCAATCCGGTGGTTTTCGACGACCAGGGCTGCGACATCGTCGACGCCAGGTTCAGCAGGTAATCACATGAAAAAGATGCTACAGAGACTGAAACTGGTGGCCAGCCCGCGGTCCGTTGCCATAGTAGGCGCCTCACCAACACAGAACAAGATAGGCAACGTGGTATTGCGGAACTTCCTTGACGCGAAGTTCCCTGGGAAAGTCTATCCGGTCAATCCCAAGCACACTGAGATGTACGGCCTGAAATGCTACGCCAAGGTGAGCGACATACTGGGGAGCGTGGATTGCGTCATCGTTGCGACGCCGGCAGAAACAGTGCCGGGCGTGGTAGAGGACTGCGCGGCCAAAAAGGCAGGCGGCGTACTCATACTCAGCGGCGGATTTGAAGAGGTTGGAAGGACCGATTTGGCTAAGAGGATAAAAGAGATAGCCGATGCGAACGACATGCCGGTGGTTGGGCCGAACTGCCTCGGCATATATAACCCATACACGAAGCTGGATAGCGTATTCCTGCCGGCGTACAAGCTGGAAAGACCGAAACCTGGCAACATCGCGTTCATAACCCAGAGCGGCGCGGTCGGCTCCACAGTGATGGACTTGGCCGCCTTCTATGGCCTGGGGTTCTCCAAGTTCATATCCTACGGCAACAGCACTGTGCTTGATGAGAGTGATTACCTGGAGTTCCTCATGCAGGACAAGGAAACTGAGATAATAATACTCTATCTGGAAGGCGCCAAGGACGGCAGGCGGCTCCTTGAGACCATGAAGAGAGTCAACAAGGTGAAGCCCATAATAGCGCTCAAGGCCGGCCGCGGCATGGGCGGGCAGGCTGCTGCACGTTCGCACACGGGCAACATCGCAGGCAGCTACCTGGCGTACCAGGCTGCATTCAAGCAGGCCAAGGTGACCGAAGCCGAGGGCATAAGCGAGGTCTTTGACATCGTCAAGATATTCGACCAACCAAAAACCACAGGGAACAGGGCTGCGGTCATAACCAACGGCGGGGGTATGGGCGTCCTCACAACTGACGCCATAGAAAGCGAAGGGCTTGCATTGGCACAGTTCAGCAAGGAGACAGAAGCTGAGCTCCACAAGATCCTGCCGCCCTACGGCAACGTCGCCAACCCCCTGGACCTTGTAGCCGATGCGGGTGTGGAAGCCTATGAAAAGACCATCAGCCTCCTTTTGAAGGATCCGGGGGTGGACGTCCTCCTCGTCGTCGTGCTGCTGCAGACGCCGCCCATTGATGAGCGCATAATTCACGTCCTTGCTGCGGCTGCAGGCAACGGCAAGAAACCGCTGGCCACCATATCGGTCGGAGGCACGTATACTGAAAGCTACAGGAAGGTCTTGGAGAGCAAGGGGGTGCCAAGCTACAATTCTCCTTTGGCTGCTGTCAAGGCGATGGAAAGGTTCGTCACCTATTCCAAATATTGCGCTGAACTTGGCAAGAAATAGGCACTTGGCAGCCCACAAATGCCGTTGACGAAAGGCAAAAAGACAGGCGGGAGGGGGTTTACTTCCACTAATAAAATTGTGTTGTTTGTTTTTAAATTTATGTAACTATAGATACATAAGGACAAAGAAAGCGGCGAGTCTGTGTTGGTGGTTTTTGTGCAAATATTGTATATTTACGACGTGAAAGCGAAGGACAAAAAATCATTCAACAGAGCAAAACGGCTGTTCTACTACCATCTGGGCCGCTTGGCGCTCAAAAAAGAGGCGTGGAAGACCAAATCCGTGCTGGCCGTGCAGCCAAAACTGGAAAAAATGATGGATTCTTTCTTCAGGCGTTTCGGCAAGGCAGTCGTAGTCTACAAATCCTATTCGGAGAGCATAGAGCTGCTCTGACCAAAAACCACAAGGAGATTAGTGGAAGTTTGGGGTGGGTCTCCTACAATTCCAGCTCGCAAAGGTACACTTCAAAACCAAGGCCGAATTTTTCCGTCACTTCCGCATTAACCTTGCCGAAAACACCAAACTCCTTGCCTTCAGAGACGACCGAGCACGAAACCACCGGCTCAAACAGGTCGTTCTTCTTTTTTTCAAGGGAGAATTCAAAACCTGTACCCTGCGCCAGCGCCTGCAAACAGCCGCGCGCTTCGGAAAAATCGATCTTCTTGTCCATGATACCGAAGATGAGCCTCTTCCGGCTGCCAGACGGCGCCTGCACAAACCCAATCTCATAAAACTTCTGCGGCAGCCCCTTCATCTTGTTTATGGCGAAAGTGTCCAGCATGTCGGAAAGCAGGTTCGGCCTGATTATTGTGAATTCCTCGTTGGAGGGGTTGGCTATCTCAACCACCTTGCCCTCGTAGCCCGTGCGCTTCAGCTTCTCCCGGTTGGTAAGTATGAATGTTTTTATCTCAAGGAAGCCCATGCCGCGCATGGCAGCATCTGCATCCTCGTAATCCCTGCTTATCTTTCCAGGAAAGAAGAAGTCCGGTATGGTCGGTTTGAAGTTGTTGTACCCGTAGGCGATGGCCATGTCCTCTATTACATCGACAGGCCCCAGAATGTCCGCCCGATAGGGAGGCACTACGGCCTGGCCTTCCTCGTATTTATACCCCATCCTGGCGAGCAGGCCCGCGGCGTCCTTCTCCTTCAATTCCAGCCCGAGGAGCACGTTCACCTTCTTCAGGTCGAGTTTCACCTTTTTCGGCCTCAGGTCCGGAAGGGCGAGCGTTTCGTTGCCGTATTTCACCCCAACTTCGTATATCGTGCCGCCCATGTCAGCCAGCGTGCACACGATTATGTTCAGGGCCGCCCTGCACGCGTGCGCATCCGTCCCAGTCACTTCTATGAAAACGTCCTTCGTGCCGGCATCAACCTTGCCGGTTTCTGCAGAATTTATGATTGGTATGAGCGACATTATCCTCCCTGCGGCGTCCCTATAGACCGGGTAGCGGCTGAGGTGCGTTATTACCTGGCCGTAGTCCTGCCCTTTCTTGTGCTGCCCGAGTATCTCGGCTGCGCTCATCTCCTTCTCATAGCCAAGAGGCACGAATCTTATGTCGTCTGGCCTCATTGTCGTGTAGCTAAGCGGGAATTTTATGGCTGTGATGGGGTAGATCCCAAGGGCCAGCTTCTTCCGTTTCCTTCCGAGCGTGGCGTGCAGCTTCTCCTGCAATAGGACCATGTCAGTGATGCGCTGGTCGTTCAGTTCGAGACCCCTTACAACAGCGCAGGCCGTATGCGGCCGTATGCCGGCTACCGAAGGATCCACTACAACCTCGTAATTGGATTTGTTGGCCGTGTACCTGGGGTGCCCCTTGCCGTAATACGCCCTCAGGGCCCTGGCCAGTCCCTCCATGGAATACCAGTCAGGCCTGTTGGGCGTGAGCTCGGTTATTATCTTCTTGGTCTCCTCCTCGTATTCGGATGGCGCGCCCAGCTCGCTCAGGCCGTTCACCACCTTCTCAAGAGGCAGGTTGACCAGCCCTTTCATCTCCTCATAAAGGTATTCGACGACGACCATGCGCTCAGATCTCCCTGGCCTTCACGGCCTTGGCCATGTTCCTTACGTAGTCAGAATGGTACTCTTCATTAAGGCATGCGGTGCACAATGGCAGGTCCAGCGCGGCCTTGAGCCCTTCGATGGAAAGGTAGGCGAGGCTGTCCGCGCCAAGGAACTTCCCTATCTCGTCCACGCTCTTCCTGTTGGCTATAAGCTCGCCATAGGTGGACATGTCAACGCCGTAGAAGCACGGCGCCCGGACCGGCGGGCAGGTTATGCGCAGGTGGATTTCCTTGGCGCCTGCGCCGCGTACCAGCGAAACAATCTCCTTAAGCGTGGTGCCGCGCACGATGCTGTCGTCCACCAGCACCACAGACTTGCCGCCGACCACCTCGCGCACGGGGTTGAGCTTCAGCTTCACCGCGCCTATGCGCTTCTCCTGGTCTGGCATTATGAACGTCCTTCCAATGTACCTGTTCTTTATCAGGCCCTCCTCGCAGGGGGTGCCCAGCGCCCTCGCGTAGCTCTCGGCGGCTATGCGCGACGTGTCAGGCACAGCCACCACCACATCGGCCTTGGCAGGCGCCTCCCGCGCAAGGTTCGCCCCAAGCTTCCTCCTCGCCTCATATACGCTCTTGCCGTTCATGCTGGAGTCCGGCCTGGCGAAATATACGTATTCGAACATGCAGTGCTTCGGCTGCTCAGGGACGAGCTGCTGGCGCACCATCCCATTCCCGTCCACTATTATCATCTCGCCGCCCTTCACCTCGCCCTTGTATGGTATGCCATTTATGTCAAGCGCAACGGTTTCCGAGCAGAAACATACGAAGTCCTTGTTCTCGCCCCACACCAGCGGCCTTATGGCGTGCGGGTCGCGGAAAACGACCAGCTTGCCCTCTATGATGGTCGCGTCCGAATACGAACCTTCGGCGCTTTTCATCACGTCCCTGACGCCGGCCTCGATGCCGGTGTTGCGGTGGAGCAGGAATGTGATCGGTTCCGAATCCACTGTGCTCGTGTACTTGTAGCCCTCGCCTTCCAGTCGCTTCTTCAAATCGTCATAGTTCGCTATGTGGCCGTTGTGCGCGGTCGCGATATCGCCGAATACCGACGGCTGCACGTCGCACATGCGGCATTCGCCTATAGTCGGGTAGCGGGTGTGGCCTATGCCGATGTGGCCGCGCAGCTCCAGGTCGTCCGGCTCGAATATCTGGTCTACGAGCCCGATGCCGCGGCGCGTCTCTATATTCTTGGCATACAATACCGCGAAGCCCGCGGCATCCTGGCCGCGGTGCTGCAGCGCGATGAGGGCCTTGTAGAGCAGCGGCGCGACGTCCTTGCCTGTCTTGGAGTAGATGCCGAGCACGCCGCACTCCTCGTGCTTCTCATCAAAGTAGCGACTGGTGATTTTAGTTACCATACGAGTACTATGGATGAACTGTTTTTAATTTTTTGCAGGACGGAGCGCGATGCAGGCCTTGCCGGCCGCATGCAACGTCCAGTGCCGAAGCCTGCCCCCCAACTCTTTTAAACCGTCCCCGGCAATATGCGTGACGGTAATTCTTATGAGAAAAGTCGCAATCATAGGGGCTGGCATGACCGCCTTCGGCGAGCACTGGGAGACCGGCTTCAGGGACCTGGTGGTCGAGGCAGGCGTCAAGGCAATCGCTGACGCAGGCATATCCGGGGACAGGATAGACGGCGGCTTCGTCGGCACCATGGCATCAGGGCGTCTCGTAGGCCAGGAGCACATCGGCGGCCTGCTTGCCGACTACATGGGCCTCAACCCCATCCCCATCACCCGTGTCGAGGGCGCGTGCGCATCTGGCGGCCTTGCCCTCCGCCAGGGCATCATGGCCGTGGCCAGCGGCATGCACGACCTCGTCGTCGTCGGCGGCGTGGAGAAGATGACCGATCTGGGCGTGAACACCGTCAGCGACATACTGGGCGGTGCAGGCGACCAGGAATGGGAGCTTTTCCTCGGCGCGACCTTCCCGGCGATTTATGCGCTCATGGCGCGCAGGCACATGCACGAATACGGCACGACCGAGGAGATGATGGCCTCGGTCGCGGTCAAGAACCACAAGCACGGTGCCAAGAACAAGTACGCGCAGTTCCAGAAGGAGATAACCCTGGAAACGGTGATGGATTCCAAGATGATAGCAGACCCGCTCAAGGTTTTCGACTGCTCGCCCATCACGGATGGCGCTGCCGCACTTGTCCTTGCGCCGCTTGACGTGGCGCAAAGTTACGTGAAAAAACCAATAGAGATTATCTCGAGCGCCCAGGCCAGCGATGCGATTGCTCTCCATTCGCGCGAAAGCATGACCGGTCTCCGCGCCACGCAGGTAGCCGCGAAGAAAGCGTTCGAGCGCGCGCAACTCACGCCCAAGGACATTGATTTCGCAGAAGTGCATGACTGCTTCACCATCGCCGAGATAATGGCCATCGAGGATCTTGGTTTCTTCAAAAAAGGCGAAGGCGGGCAGGCCAGTCTCGACGGGAAGACCGCGCTCGGCAGCGATATCCCAATCAACACATCCGGAGGCCTGAAGGCGTGCGGCCATCCTGTGGGCGCCACTGGCGTTAAGCAGGCAATCGAGGCAGTCTGGCAGCTCCGTGGCGAGGCAGAGGGCCGGCAGGTAAAGAATGCGCACATCGGCCTGAGCCAGAACGTGGGCGGCAGCGGCGCCACTTCAGTTGTGCACATCTACAGGAATCTGTAAGGCATTCCAATGTACGCCAGGGGCACCATATACGGCAGGTTCGTATCCAAAGACCCAGGGGCCGGAAGCCCTGCACCTCCCTTCACCTGCGAATGCCCCTCCTCTCCTTCCCCGCGCATGCTTTCCAGCAACCACGCCCCCCTCAGGCTGAAGGAGCGCGGCAAAATCGTATGCTCCTGCCGGGCCGGTTGCGGCATTTCCCTGAAGATAGCCGGCACCGATACCGGCATCAGGCTTGACGGCCGCACCTGCTATCTTTATGACCTGGACGTCCTGCCCGGGCACGAGGCAGCCCTCGCCGTCCTCCTGAGGCATGCGAATAACGAATTCTTCAAGGCAGGCTTCGACAAAATGCTCCTGTGCACTGACACCGCCTTGCCGCCTGCTGTCCTAGCCAGCGCAGGCCTGTATGAAGCCGGCTCCTACGGCCGCCTCCGGCCGTTCGGTCTCTTTTTTTCCTGCAGCCTCAGGCCAGCCTGCCAACGCGAGCATATCGTATCCGTCTTAAAGGGGGTGTTCCGCAAGCTTATGCCATCGCTGGCGTTCAGATTGTCGTGCATCCTCTCAAAACTACGCAAGCCATACACCCTGTTCTCGGGCCGCCTCTCAGACCGGCAGGTCAACCTGCTTTTTCTGGGGCCCGAACTGCTCGCCCGGTTCTACGCCAGCCTGGTTTTCAGGAGCATGCCCCCGCACGTCATAACTTCCGGCACGCTTCTGGACCCTGACCCGCACGGCCTTCTCCGTTCGACCGGCGCCGACATCGTTGCGTTTTATTGCCAGGAGCATGAAGCGCCCAAAAACATGCTCGTGCTGCCGGATTACGTGCGCTCCATACTTGAGACGCAGTCCTCTTTCGACAATTATCTACAGACGCTGGGTAAGAGCGCCACGAGCGATTTAAGAAAAATAGAGAAAGCCGGCTTTGGTTGCCGCATCTCCCATGACTCGCTGGACCTCGCTATGTTCTACAGCTCCATGTACCTGCCGATGCTTGCAAATAGGCATGGCGACTGTGCAATCACCCACAGCTATGAGGAGATGCAGGAGTTTTTCAGGAAAGGATTCCTGCTCTTCATCATGAAAGACCGCGCGCCGGTCGGTGCCGCACTCGCAGTGGGCTATGGCCGGAGGCTGCTGCTGAAGTTCCTTGGCGTGCTTGGCGGCTCGTTCGCGCATACGAAAGCAGGCGTCAATTCCGCCCTGAACTATTTTGGCATCCAGCATGCATTCGACAACGGTTATTCGGTTCTCGACCTGGGATACAGCGGGCCGTTTCTGTCGGATGGCGTTGTCTGGTACAAGAAAAAATGGAAGACGCGGCTCGTTGTCGACAGCAAGCCCAGCGCTGTGCTCTGCCTGGGTTTCAGGGATGAAAAGACAAAAGAGCTGTTCTGCTCCAACGTCCGCCCGGTCACCCTCGAAAACGAGCGGTTCACGCCCGAGCAGTGAGGATGGCTGCCGAAGAGCCGCCGTCCTGCCTCAATGCCAGCCAGTTAACTTCACGAATGCCAGGCCTGCGAACAGCAGCAGGAACGCGGCAGCTGAGCCGGAGCATGGCGACTCTATTTCACCACACTTGATTGCAGCCTGCTTCGTGCACTGGTCCGCGGCTGCATAGCAGATGGCCACTGAGCCCTCCTGGCAGTCTGCCTTGTCATTGCCCGTGGCATACTGGGCGACGCACGAAGACAGTTCGCTGGCGCACTCATCCACGGCTGGGCAGTCCCCCGTGGCGTATTTGCCTGCCATTATGGGATAAGACGTGCTGACGCATGCCGTTCCCGATGCCTTATAGCCGCCGGAGCACGATTGGTCAACCTTGCCATTCTCATCGAACGGGCAGGATGCGCACGCCTTGCTATAGGATTCTGCGGCGCAGCCTGCAAAAACAGCGCCAGTAACCAAAAGCACCACCAGAGCGAAAACGATTCTTGGCATGGATTACAATGGGTATGTAAGAATTAAAAACACGAAGTCAGTTCCGCGCCACTATGACTTCCTTGGCCCGGCTTCCTATCATGCGGACTTGGGGCGCGCTATCCGTAGCCCGGGTGTAGAGCGTGCCGTGCCAGTCGCGGAGGCCGAATTTCTCGTCCAGCAGCCTCACGACCTCTTCAGGGTCGAAAGGCTTGCATGAGTAGAGGTCGAAGTATATCTCCTTCTCGCCATTGTTGTGCGCGAAGTAATGCAGCGAGCAGTGGCTGGTGGTAATCATCTGCACGAAGCTCTGCCCGGGAAACTCCAGGTCGTCGGCATCCGCCCAGCTGAGCGGCCCAAGGGGCCTCATGCGTATGGCCTTTAGCAGCCTGCCCACAAAACGCTCCGCGTCGTCCCTGAGCAGTGCCGTAAAATTAGGATCGATCTTAGCGTTTACCGTTATATGAACGTGTTCAAGTTTCGTCATTTTGCATCTTGGAAATACTACTTTCACTATAAATTTAAAAAGGTATTCCCGCGTTTTTGCGCGCCCGCGCTTTTTGACGGAATTTTTTTGGAATTTTGGGTTCCGAAACCCTGCCGCGCCGCATCTGATGCGCGTCTTGCGCCCAGCTGGCCGCGGTTGTAACGCTTTGGCGCCCGCTTATTTTGCGCTGCGTCCTAATTTATGTACCCCAGGGCGCGGAGCTCGTCCCTGGTCTGGTCGTCCATCGTGCCGTTGAGCCGGGAGCCGTACCAGCTGGGCGGTCCCTGCGGTATCTGGTCTATCGGTTGTAGCGCCGTGCCAGCCAGGTAACCGTTCAGGAGCAGCTTCAGTTGCCCCTCAATCTGAGGCAGGGTGCCATAAAGGTTTTTCCTCTCAGCCGGGTCTTTCGTCAGATTATATAACTCATAGGTCTTGTTGCCCACATCAGGTATCGTCACAATGTACTTCCAGTCATCGGTGCGTACCATGTGCTGCGTTCCCTGTGCCCTGTAAGTCGAATATACGTGGTCTCTTGCAGCCATCGGAACGCCGTTTTCATCAAGCAGTGGCACCCCTTCGGCATCGGCATAGCGAACCCCAAGAATCCGGGCGATGGTCGGCGCCAGGTCCACCGTGCTCGCCAGATAACTGGCTCGGGCCGGTGCCCCGCCCGGGATGTAAATCATCATGGGGATGTGGGTTGCAGTGTCGTAGAGCTTCCTGTTCATGATCGGGGAGTTAAAATCATTTCCCATCCCATGATCCGAGAGGACCACGACTATCGTATTGTTTGTGAGGTTTTGTTCGCCCAGGAACGCAAGCATCGTTCCAATCCGGCCATCAACCTGCCCTATCCTCTCGGTATAGTTGCCGGATGCCGTGTCGTTAAAACCCTCCCCGAAGGGGTGCGCATCATAGAGGTGCAGCCAGAAGAAGAACCTGTCTTTGCTGTGGTTTTGCAGCCATGCAGCGGCATGGACGACAGAATTATTGTCACGTGCTCCGAAACCAAGGACTGTTCTGCTCTCATCATAGTAATCGAACATGCCTCCCGTGCCGCACTCTTGGCTCCGCAGCCCGGCGAATCCGACCGTGGCTCCGGTGGCATATCCGTGGCTCTTCAGAACCCCCGGGAGGGTGGGCTGGCGGTCATCGTCTGTGAAATACCTGCCGGTCATCATGATGGTGTGTGACGGGCAGGTAAATGTGAATGCGGTGTGGGCGTTGGTGAATAACACGCTCTTTGTGGCAAGCGCCTCCAGGTTCGGAGTTTTCGCAAGCGCTTTGGGGTTGAAAAGCGAAAGATAGTCTGCACGGACATCGTCCATGGTTATGACCAGGACGTTGCAGTCCTTGCAGCCGGCTTCTATTCCTGCGGTTTCATTGCCGCCAGCAAGCATCGGTCTGCCGTCCAGGCTTTCATTGGCCGGAAGGCCGAGAAGGCTGCGAAGCGTGGGGTTCACATCCTGGAGCGAAGGCTCACCCTCAATATCCATGATGCGGTTCACGAAGAATACTCCTTCGGTCTGCTTTGGGTCCACGGTGCAGTGGTCCCCGGACCATTTCTTGAGGTTCGGTTCAATCACGCTTGGAGGCACACCGCCCAGCGAAGTCTGCCACGACACACGGTAGCCAGGATTAAACGAGACTACAAGGTCCGCGGCATTATCCGCGTAAGGGCCTGAATACAAATCCTCGCGTTTCTGGACGTCTGCAATCACTTTCTGCCCGGTTTCAGGGTCCCGGAGCTCCTTGAGCTGTTTGATTATCTGGTCGCGGACCGAATCATACCGCGCCGCACCCACCGTCCCCTGGGCTTCCCTTCCCTTAAGGTTTATGTAGATGTTGCCAAGGCCCAGGGAATATGCCTGCGTCTCATCCAGCAGGACGTCGTTCCAGAAAAGCCCCCGCTCGCCGTAGAGGCTGTTAAGCTTGTAATAGGACGTGTTTGCACCGGGTTTTTTCGCAAGGAACCCGTTGTTTGCCAGCCAGGTGTTCAGGTTGACCGCTTTCCTGAAAGGGTTGAAGCCATGGTCGCTCATGACGATTATAACGTCATCCCGGCCAGCCTTGCTCATGACCTTGCCGGCAACCTCATCCATCCTCTGGTAAATGCGCAGTATCTCGTCCTTGTGCCTTTCCTTCTCTGCCGGGCTTATGCTATCATAGGCCGGATTTTCCCGGTCCATGTACCTGTAGAACATGTGCTGGATGGTATCCGTCTGATAGAACACCACCATAAGGAGGTCAGGCCTTTCTTCCATCTCATCAAGCACGAGCTTCTCCTTCTGGTCCAGGGTCCTGTAGGCATCCTGGAGGAACACCTGCTCGCCTATGGCGCCGTCATTGAGCGCCCAGGTGTCATCGGCCCAGCCAATTGTCTTGTAGAGCCCACCGTCCTCTGCGACCTGGCGTGAATACCCTTCCGGCGTGGATATCCTGAAGAAGGGGTCCCTGGGGTCCAGGCTGACCGGCATCAGGTAAAGGCGGAGCGGGTCCGTGCTAATAAGGTAAAATCTACCGATTCCCTTGATTTTCACGAGCGGATTTGCATCGAACTGTATATCCGCCCATTCGCTCCATTCCCCCTGCTTAACCGCGTATTCCTTCCCCGCAAACGACAGTTTCACACCGTCCACAGCGCGGGTGATGGTCATGTTAATGGCCATTTCCTTCGGGCCGCGGAGCTCGGCGTTTGCCGTATCCCCTTCAAATTCCACAGGCATGAAGTTTCCGCCCATCAGGCTGTACTCATCCTCGCCTCCTTCCACATAGGCTGTGAACGTCCCCCATGTCCCGCGTATGTCCGGCGTTCCGAGGCCCGATATCATCTTGCCATTGAAATCTTCGGCAGGGAAGGTCACAGGGACCGTTATCACAGTGCTCCTGCCCCCATTGTCGCTCACGGTCTTCCATATGGGTTCCCCCTGCTTCAGGTTGAAGACGAGCGGCTTTCCGCTTTCTGTTTCCTCCTTTTTTATCAGGGCAATCCGTGGCATGTATGTCGCAGGATCGCGGTCAAGAAAGTCCAGGACGTTGTGCTTTCCAGGGTTGAGCCCGGTCGCAACTGTGGTCCATGCTACCGGTGTATCCGCCGGGGTCGTGGTCTGGATGCGTGAATACGTTCCTGTGGCCCGCAGCCGTGCGAGGTTCGGCAGCTTCCCCTCGTCCATCCATTGCTCGGCAAGGCGCGCATCCATGCCGTCGAACCCAAGGACGATTACGGTCCTGCCGGCTTTTTTCTGGGCTGTTGCCCCCGAATAGGCAAAATAAGCTAGTAGCAGTGCGGCAGCTGCAATCAAAATCGCCAAAACACGCCCGTCCATCCAGCGATTATCTGCGCCAGCCTTTATATTTATGCGCGGTTCAATTACCCCGTGAAATGCCCAGAAATCCTGGAACTCCTCAGGCTCCCCACCCTCCTTCCGCCAGCGACCGGCATCCTCTCCGGGGCTATGGCCTCGGCCATCGCAAGCGGCATCCCATTAAATGCCGGGGCAATGCCTGCACTTGCCCTCGCTTCAGCAAGCGCCATGCTCCTTAACGGTGCGTCCAACTCATTCAACCAGGCATGCGATGCCAAAGTGGATAAGATAAACAAACCATCCCGCCCGCTGCCATCCGGAAGGGTAACCATCAGCGAAGCCACTACAGTCGCCGCAGCGGCCTATGCAACGGCCCTCCTTTTAGCGGCCATGGTTGGAACAACTTTCCTGCTGCTCGCTGGAACCGCCGCGCTCCTCACAATACTTTATTCCTGGCCAGCAGTGCGCCTGAAAAACCACGGCTGGATTGCCAATGCAGCCATTGCACTGCCCCGCGGCCTCCTCCTCATCGTGGCCGGCTGGTCTGTTTTCGTGCCCCCTGCCTCGCCAGCCCCATGGCTTATGGGTTCCATACTCGGCATTTTCCTTCTGGGTGCTGCAAGCACCAAGGATTTCGCTGACATGAAAGGGGACAGCAGGTGCGGTGCCAGGACTCTCCCCATAATCTACGGCGTACGGGCGGCCGCCTGGATGATGGCGCCGTTACTCACGCTGCCATTCCTGCTTTTCGCCTGGGGCGCTATGGCAGGCATCCTTCCGCCGGCAGCGGCGTCACTCTCCCTTCTCTCGCTATGGGGCGCCTACACCGCTTATACTATGGTCCGGGACCCGGAGCGACTGGCATCCGGGGAAAACCATCAGTCCTGGCTGCACATGTACCTGATGCTGGCCGCTGCGCACGTGGGGATTGTCATAGCTTACCTGATTTGAGCGCAAGGGCCGCCCTGAAATACGCCTGGAATGCGGCCTTCATGGCCTGGAGCTTCACCAGCTGGGCCCTTTGGCCGAGCGTAACCTCCGGGACAAGGCAGGCGCATTCTTCAGGGAGCATTACTATGCTCACCTTTATGTTCGGGGCAATGCCGAACGGGATGCCATAGTCCAGGCAGGCAGTGTAGACCCGCCTGAAAACAGGGACCATGTCCGCATACCTCGGCGGCGGGGTGTCCTGATAATCCGTCCCTTTGCATGGCCTGAACACACAGACGGTGGCTACTGCACCCATTTTTGCGAAGGCTTCGATGGCCATTATGGTGTTGTCAGGGCTTTCAAGGCCGGCCACCACTTCCCCAGCTACTTTCCCCTTGCCGAAAATCCCAGCACAGTACCTTATGGCTTTCAGGAACCGTTCCTGCCCGAGGTATTTCGCCTTGCCAGGGCAGGCCTTCCTGAATTCCGCGAGCCCGAAAAGTTCCATGCAGAATGAAACGTGGTCCACGCCCATCTTCTTCAGCCGGTCATAGGCCGACAGGTCGGTGGAGGGTATGGCCTGCACCCCGACCAGCAGGCCGGTCTTCTCCTTTATGGCCTTTATGTAGGGCTCCAGCCTGCCGAGCTCATCGCCGCTCTTGCAAAAGCCTGAGTTGAAATGGACGAAGGTGACGCCGCACTCATCCCGCGCAGCCAATGCGGTTTCCACTACGTCCATGACGGTCTTGCCCACCTCCTCGTTCGCGCCAAGGTTCAGCCCCACCGAGCAGAACCTGCAGTTCATGCGCGGCTTCATCTTCCAGAAGTCGCAGAGCCCTGTCGGGTAAATGCCCAGATAGGTGCCCTGGAGAACGCCGATGCGGCGCATGGGCTTGCCGGTGGCCGTTTTCCTGTCGTAGAATGCCGGGCGTGGAAGAAGCGCGACCTCGCAAACAGCCACACTCCCCTTCCTTATCACGTACCCGTCAGCCTCCTTGTGCAACACATAAGGCGATTTTTTTGCAAAATTTTCGGTTACAGGCACGTTGGCGTGCACGCCCCCCGGCAAAATCAGTTCCAAACCGCTGCCAAGCCCGCCGCGCGTACTGAGAATCCCACATCCGTCTTCGTCAATCGCGCAGCTCTGGTCCAGCCGCATCCCTTTGCAATAGAGGTCAAGCTTAAGCTCCCCCGGATTCGGTTTCACAGGGCAAATATGCCGCAACGGTTTAATAATCAGATTCCTGCGCCCGAGATAAAAGCACGGCCTGGATTAGAAAGCGCCTATTCCTGCGCCAGGCCATGCTTCCTTCTCACGGCCTTCTCCAGCCCAGCGAACGCCAGCTTCTCGGTTAGGAGGCCGATGACAAGGATTACCACCATGACGGCCGCGACCTTGTTTATGTCATTCAGCTCCCGGCCCATCTGAAGAAGTTGGCCGAGGCCTGCGCTGAAGAACAGGAGCTCGCCAGCCATCAGCGAGCGCCATGCGAAAGACCAGCCCTGGCGGGCGCCGGCGATCATGGAAGGGAGGGCAGCCGGGAATATCACCTCTGAATAGAGCTTCCATCCTGAAGCGCCCATGGTCCTCGCGGCATTTATGAAAAGTGGCGGCACGTGCGCTATGCCGGAGCTAATGGCCATTGTTATTGACCATACGGCGCCGGCCACCACAACGAATAATATGGCAGTGTCATTCAGGCCGAACCACAACACCGCCAGCGGCAGCCAGCATATGCTGGGAAGCGTCTGCAGGCCGAGCACCAGCTGGCCCACGGTATCCTCAGCGAACCTGCTGCGGGAGATGGCCACACCGAGCACGAAACCGATGCCAAGGGCAATGCCGAATCCGACAAGCATGCGCTGGAAGGTTGCGGCCGCGGCAAGCATGAAGGTTCTATCAGCGGTGCCGCTCCAGAGCGCACCGAAAACCCCGGCCGGGGTCGGAAATATATACTCCGGCCAGATGCCGAGCGAGGCGACGAACTGCCAGAACAACAGCAGCACGGCGCAGAAGGCCGCAAAGCGCAGATTTCGCCTCATCCGAGCTCCTCCTTTGCCGCCTTCTCCACCTCTTCCTTCAGGTGGTCAAGCACCTTCGCAGTGATGCTGGCAAGCTCCGGCGTCGTGCGGTACTCCCTCGGGCGCGGGTGGCGCACCACAAACTCCTTCTTTATCCTGCCCGGCCGGTATGTAAGGACCAGCACGCGGTCGCCCAGGCAGACCGCCTCGCTCACGTTGTGCGTAACGAACAGGATGGTTTTCCTGGTTTTCATCCATATCTGCTGGAGCT
>CAZYGF010000002.1:0-15313 GCA_964647575.1 Microcaldota archaeon | reverse complement strand
GGTCCACGTAAAGCTCGAACCTCTTCCCGCCTTTCTCATAGGATGCGATTATCGCATTGTCAAGGGTAGTCATCCCACCACCGCAACCCCATTCCCGTATAACGCTTATAATACTGCATTCCCTTGCTGCGGCCGCCCAAGCATTTCAAAACATTTATATAAACGCCAGTGCGAATATGCTTAACTTTTTCCGATTTGAGGTGATTTATTTGGGAGAACAGGATACAGTAACGCTCAGCAAGGACACGCTGTACGGCATCGTAATCGCCGTATTGGCCTGCCTGCTGGTCATCTCGGTCTTCAGCCAGGGCTTCGGCCTCGTCAAGACCGCGGTGCCGGAGTGCAACAACACGCAGCAGCCGCCTGCGAACAACACGCCCCCTGCAAACAACACGCAGCCTGCAGGCGCGAAGGAGATGCAGCTGCCGGCCATGCTGGCCGATGCGCCGCTCATGGGCTCCTCAGGGAGCGCCATAACCGTGCTTGAGTTCTCGGACTTCCAGTGCCCCTACTGCGGCATAGTCTTCGGCTCACCATGGAGCCAGGATCCCGCCTATACGGCCCGATTCGGCCCCATCAGCGGCACGGTGAAGGTTATCGAGACCGATTATGTCAAGACCGGCAAGGCCGCCTTCAGGCACTACCCGGTCGCGTTCCTGGGCCAGGAGTCCGTGGACGCGTCCAACGCCGCGCTTTGCGCGGAAGCCCAGGGCAAGTACTGGGAGATGTATGACGCCATATTCACGGCCCAGACGCCGAACGAGGGAGATGGCAAGTACTCCAAGGCGAACCTGACCCTGCTGGCGCAGAACGTCAACGGCCTTAATATGACCGCCTTCGCGGCCTGCCTGAACGGCGACACCTACCTAAGCCAGGTGGACGCCCTTACCAGCGACTGGGGAACGGCATACCGTGCGGACTTCTGCCAGTACCACCCGGAGGTTTCCCAGTGCGGGCCGGGCACGCCGATGTTCTGGATAATCGTCGATGCATCGAAGACGAGCCAGGCGAAGGTTTCCGCGGCTGCGGCTGCGGCGGGCTTCGAGTGGGGCATCACGTCTGACAAGGCCAGCTATGTCATCCTGGCGTCTCCAGAGTATTCGGCGCTGAAGCAGGTCATAGACGCGCTCGCGTGAGTTTTTTTCTTTATTTTTTATCTTTCTTATTTTTCCGCCTTGAACTCGGCGATTGTGGAATATTTCGGGCCGCCGGGGCCCAGCACGCTCTCTATCAATTCGAACGAGGAGATGGTGAACGGGCCGAATCCGTCGTTCCTGTGCGCTTCAAGGAATCGGTGCAAATCCGTCTTCCTCTTCACCCTTGCGATTGTTATGTGCGCAGAGAACCGTTCGTCCCCGCCAAAGCCGTGCAGGGCCCCCTGGACGCCTTTCGCGAGCGTTTCGAGCTTTCCGCCGCTTTCCACCCCTGCCCAGACCACCTTGATATAATGCTCATCAGGGAAAACTCCCACGCACTTTGCCACGCAGCCGAAAGGGGCGAATCTTATCCCGCGCAGCGCCTGCTCCAGGGCAGCCAGCTTCCGCCCGTCCGTTTCGCCAAGGAATTTCAGCGTCAGGTGCATGTTCTCCGGCTTCACAGGCACGATGCCGTCCTGCAGTATCTCTTTTCCAAGCGCGGCCATCTTTTCGCGGAGTTCCGCGGGCACCGGCACGGCGACGAAAAGTCTCATGTTTTTAATCCTCCGTGCGGATTTAAACGCATATGCCCGCGCACGAGACCTACCATTTCCGTTCTGACTCCGCCAGGCTCACTTTCACCGGTGGCGAGCTCAAGGTGAAGGAATCAGGCACCTCAGCGGGCTACGGGATCCGCGTGCTTGAGAAGGGCAAGCTCGGCTTCGCCTACTGCCAGCAGGACGATGAGATTGAAAAGGCGATGGAGCGCGCGAAACGGCTCTCGCGATTCTCGGCCAGGAGCGGTTTTTCTTTCGCCCCGGAAAACAGGGCGCCGTCCGAATCAGCGTCCTTCTTCGACCCGGAACTCGCGGCCATGGACTACCGCGGGCTCAGCGGCTGCGTGGATGAGGCGCGGGAAGCCGCGCAATCAAAGGGCGGCAGGGCCCGGGTGATGCTTTCCTGCGAGAATTTCCATGTGGGCATGGAAAACACCGCTGGATTCTCAGGCGCATACGACAAGACCGGCATTTCAGTTTATACGGAGTGCATGCACGGGAACGGATTCGGCTTCGCCTACCACGCCTCCAGCCGCGCGCCAACGCAATCATCGCTCCGCGACGCCGGCATGAGGGCCGCCGAGATGGCAAAGGCCATGCGGGATGCGAAAAAGCCCGAAAGCGGCAGCTACACGGCAGTCCTCGAGCTCGAGGCGCTTGACAGCGTCCTGGACGTCCTGCTCCCTTCCTTTTCAGGGGACTGGAAGCGCAGGAAGGTGACCCGCCTTAAGCCGGGCGCCCGGATGTTCTCCGGCCAGTTCACATTATCCGACGACGGGCTGGCAGAAGGGACTGAAGCGCGCCCTTTCGACGATGAGGGGACGCCATCGGCCCGCCGGCCGCTGGTTGACCGCGGGAGGGTCGCCTCCTTCCTCTTCGACCGGGAATCTGCTGCCCTCGCACGCGAGAACGCGTCGGGCGCGTGCAGCAGGGAGGGCTATGACCGTGCCCCTGCCATCGGCCAGTCCAACCTGGTGATCCAGGGCGGCGACAGGAAAGACCTGTCCGACATGGGCCGGCACCTGGAAGTGCATTCCATGCACGGCGCGCACACGGCGAATGCGACCACCGGCGATTTCGGCCTTGACGTGAGCGTCGCCTTCCTGGTCGAAAAGGGGAAGCGCAGGCCTGTGCGCGGCTTCATGCTGGCCGGAAACGTGTTCGACATGTTCGCCAATATCACGGCCGTGGAAAAAGCCGTCCGTCCGCTCGGCGGGCTGATTGCGCCGCGCATCGCGTTCAAAGGGCTGAAGGTCGTATCCTAGCCGTGGGAGCTTTGCTAATAAACCCGTCGGATAAGGCGACTTTATTAGCAGATTGACGAGTTTATGAGCAGACTAAGAATTTTAAAACGTATCAAAATAACTATAAATATGAAAAATGTTCTGCTTTTCATTGTATTGTTATCTTTGCTCTTTGGTTGCAGTAATAATATTTCTAATCCATATACTGGTTGTTGGAGTGGACCTGGTGGTTTGTTAGGTATAAAAACCCTAGTCTTACAAGGTGATGGAACAGGATACATAGAATCTTCGTTTGGAACGGCAATACAAATAACATGGAAACAACTTGGGGAGAACAGGGTTGTTATAGACACTCAACAAGGAATTTCGTTTGTATTTAATTATAATCAATCGTCGGATACTTTGGCTTCAGACAATCCATATATCGGAACGTTAAGTAAAACTCAATGTTCTTAATGTTCGGAATTTAACTAAACTCCCCCTTAATCCCTAGCTCAAACATCTCATGGATAACCACAGTCAGGTTATACGCTATGAACTTGCACAGCAATTTATTAGCAGAAATCAGACTTTGTGAGCAAACGATAGTTTTTTAGCAACGCTAGCCGTGGGCAAAGTAATTTATATTCCGTCGTGCAATATAACGCCGGCATGAAACACAGGAGTACAGCCGAAGTTCCTGTCCCAGAGAAACTCATCGACCAGATAATAGGGCAGGACGAGGCAGTGGAGATAATCAAGAAGGCAGCGAAGCAGAAGCGCAATGTGCTGCTCATCGGCTCCCCGGGCACTGGCAAGAGCATGATGGCCCAGGCCATGGCAGAGCTCATGCAGGGCGAGGCGCTGGAGGACGTGCTGGTCTATCCCAACCCGAACAACGAGAACCAGCCCGTGGTCCGCGTGGTCAAGACCTACCCTGATTACGATTACCTGAAGAAGAACGGCCTGCTGAGGTACTTCTCCCAGCGGGAGCTGGAGGCGCTCAGGACCGCGCCGAAAAACGACCTGCCGAAAAAAATCCGCACCGGCCTGGGCCGCAGGCTGGCATTCCAGAAGGCAGAGGCCGAGCAGAAGGGCCTGCCATCGATTTTCATAATCGGCAGCCTGGGCCTCATACTGCTTTACGTCGGGCTCTACGCCCAGATCTCCGACAACGTCAAATGGTTCATCATAGCGACCATGCTCGGCCTGGGCCTGCTCTACATACTGTCAAACGCAACCGCAGGGCTCGGCCGCAGGCTGATGCCGCGTGAGGATGCGACCCCCAAGCTCATCGTGGACAACAGCGAGCGCATGACCGCGCCGTTCATAGACGCGACCGGCTCGCGCGCTGGCTCGCTGCTCGGCGACATAAAGCACGACCCCCTGCAGAGCGGGGGCCTGGGCACGCCGGCGCACCTGCGTGTTGAAGCAGGCGCGATCCACCAGGCCAGCAAGGGCGTGCTGTTCATAGACGAGATAGCGTCCATGAAGCTCAACTGGCAGCAGGAGATACTCACAGCCATGCAGGAGAAGCGATACCCGATAACGGGGCAGAGCGAGATGAGCTCCGGAGCGCTTGTCAAGACGCAGCCGGTTCCGACGGACTTCGTGCTCGTCGCCTCTGGCAACCTGCCTGACATGGCCCACCTCCACCCTGCGCTCCGCTCAAGGATCAGGGGCGCGGGCTATGAGATTTACGTGGAGGACTTCATAGACGACACGCCCGAGAACGAGGAGAAGCTCGTCCGTTTCGTGGCGCAGGAGATAAAGCGCGACGGGCGCATACCGCATTTCGACGCCTCCGCGGTGAACGAGATAGTAGAGGAAGCCAGGCGCATGTCCGGCAGGCGGAAGAAGTTCGCGCTGAACCTGAGGGAGCTCGGCGGGCTGGTGCGCGCGGCAGGCGACGTGGCCAAGGAGCGTGGTGCCACAACCGTGACGCGCGTGCATGTGCTCGAGGCGAGGAAGGTCTTCAGGTCCCTGGAGAGCCAGCTCGGCAGCAGGATAATAGAGATGAAAAAGGAATACCAGACCATCGTGACTTCCGGCGATGAGATCGGGCGGGTGAACGGGCTTGCGGTGCTGGGCGACTCGCGGGCAGGCCTCATACTGCCAATAGTCGCCGAGGCCACGCCGGCAGCCTCAAGGAGCGAAGGGAAGGTCATCGCCACCGGCAAGCTCGGGACCATAGCCAAGGAGGCCGTGGACAACGTTTCCGCGATTTTCAAGAAATACATAGGCACGGAGATCACTAGGATGGACCTGCACATACAGTTCCTCCAGACCTACGAGGGCGTAGAGGGCGACAGCGCATCCATATCCACCGCGGTGGCTGTGATATCTGCGCTTTCAGCGATACCGGTCCGCCAGGACATGGCAATGACCGGCTCGCTTGACGTGCGCGGGCGCGTCCTGCCGGTGGGCGGCATAACCGCGAAGATAGAGGCGGCCATGGACGCAGGCATAAAGAAGGTCCTCATACCCAAAGCGAACGTCCAGGACGTCTACCTGCCGAAGGAGAAGGCAGGCGGGATAGAGATAATCCAGGTGGATGACCTTGCCGAGGTCCTCTCCTACGTGCTCGCCGAAGGGAAGAACAAGAAAGAGCTGCTGCGCAAGATGAGGAAATTCAACGGCTGACGGCTCCACCGCCAGATTCGCGGGCAATGCTGCGCCTCTCATCAGCCGGACTTGACTATGACTTCGTCCTCAACCGAGCTCACGGCTGTCATGGGGACGGTGTACTTCTTCTCGAACATCGTCTGTATGACAAGCTTGCCCTTGCGGGCGTCCACGCCCACCACCCGGCCCAGGTAGGTGCCGTGCTCGGAGATTGCCTCCTTCCCCTCGATTTTCAGGTCTATGAGTATCTCCTTGCGGTACCAGTTCACGCTCCAGGTCGCGAGGTATCCGAGCACCATGCATGCGGCCACGGTCAGCAGGAACATGCCGAAATCCACGTAGGGCTCGCTCATGTTGGCTATCCACATGCTGCCGACGAGGATGACGATGGTGGTTATCACCGCGGCTGAGGAATAGAGGAGGTATTTGGTGGCGGCGTATTTCTTCCTCTCCATGACCGCGTCGATGGCCTTGCCGGCCATTATCATGAGGAGGCTGATGAGGATTATCCACACCATGCTGCCCACCACCAGGGATATGAGCTTCTCAGGGAGCAGGTTGAGCAGTATGCCCTTCTGGGCAGTCTGGTATCCGACGAACACGGCTATGGCGAATGTGGCCACCGCGCCCACGTAGCCTATCCAGCTGGTGCGCTCGAACGAGAACCTGAAGTCCCTTATGATGCCTATGGCCAGCTCGTCCGCGCCGAAGATGCGCAGCAGCAGGTAGACGCCGACTATGAGGCCCACGGGCTGCCAGCCGAACCCGAAATAGCTCGAAAGGGAGAACAGCAGTATGAGTATGGCAGGTATGCCGATGATTATCCTGGCGAAGTACGGGTCGCGCAGCTTCTCCAGCAGCACGAAATACGTTTTTTCCAGCTCCTTGGCCTGCTTTATGAACACGATCTTTGTCGAGTCCACCTTCAGCCTTGACTTGATTATGGGCAGTATCTCCTCGTCAGACGCGCCGTCGGACACGAGGACGCAGGAGGCTGGGTTGAGCTCGGTGACTATCTTGTCCAGTTGCGCGCTCACGCTCCTGTCCGCCTTCATGCCAAGCGCCTTGTCGCCGGTGAGCGTGACGACCTCCGCATTCTCGCCGTCCCTGCGCATCTGGTCGTATATCTTGACCGCGTAGAATATGGCGTTGGAATCCGGGTCCTCCGGGTCAGCCAGCGCGAGGGTGGTGGCGCCCTGGAGGTTCCGCTCGCGGCCTATGAGCGGGCCGCTGACCTTCGCCTTCTCGAAAAGGTCGTTGTCGCGGTCTATGCACAGCACGAGAATCGGTCTTTTCATTTCAAAAGCCTCTACGCGATAGTAATCTGTTAAGCGGGTATTTTAAAAAGTCTTGCCCTTTATACTATCTCCATTCTACTTCATTCAGAGGTAATGCCATGGATAAAAAGAGGCTAGTCCTCCCCGGAGAGCACGTCTCGAGCTATGAGGAGGCGGAGCCGGGAGAGAACTGCTATGCTGAGAATGACGAGATATATTCGAGCGCCATGGGCGAGAGCATGACCCTGGAGGGCAAGGCCGTCGTGAAGAGCAAGGGCCGCGTGCTCGAGACGCCGCGCGTGGGCATGGACGTCTACTGCGTGATAACCAAGACCAGCCTGAACAAGGCGGTCGCGGGCTGCATCCCTGCCAGCGAGGTCGAGGGCAAGGGGAGGGGCCTGGAAGTGGACGCTGTCCTCCCTGTGACCGCCATCCGCCGCGGCTACGTGCCCGACATAAGGCACGAGGTCAAGATAGGGGACATCATCAAGGCGCGGGTGCAGAGCATAGAGAAGACCGGAATCGAGATAAGCGTCTTCCCGCCGGAATACGGTGTCGTGGCCATATTCTGCCCTCGTTGCAGGCATGGCATGGATTTAAAAGACGAGATATTCATCTGCAGTGATTGCGGCTGGAAGGAGCGCAGGAAAATCGCCGGCCACCCGACGGCAGGGCCTGAGGGCGGCGAATCCCGGGGCCCATACCGGCCCCGCGAGGGCGGCAGGTTCCGGGAAGGCGGCAGGTTTGGCAGGCCGCGAAGGCCTTTCAGGCCGCGCTAAGGATAACAGGAGGCTGTTTGGATGGAAGTGAAGGTTTTGCTCAACGAGAAGAACACGCTGGAGCTGGAGCTCGGCAACGCGGACCAGTCCCTCGGCCAGCTGCTGGCCGAGAAGCTCAGCGCAGAGAAGGACGTGGAGTTCGCCGCCTCGAAGCTCGAACACCCGCTCCTGGGCTCGGTCAAGCTCATGGTCAAGACCAAAAAGGGCGACGCGGCAAAGCTCGTGCTCGAGAAGCTCGACGAGCTCAAGTCCGAAGTGTCGGATTTCCGCAGGAAATTCAGCGACATGGCAAAGTAGCGGTCGTTCCGATGGACCTACCGGACCCGAAGCAGTTTCTCAGGAAGCCGCCGTCAGCATTCGTCGTGCTCCTGGGCACGCTCGCCATTTTCCTGGTTGCCAACTGGCTGCTGCGCGACAACGCTTCCTTGAACTTCATCCCCACGCTCATCGCCGCGCTGGTCGTGGTCGAGATTTTCGCTTTCGTGGGCCTTGAGATGAAGGAAGGCGCGCATGCGCACGGCTGGAAGCACGAGGCGCTGGACACGCTCATAGCGCTGTTCGTGGCCGTGGCCGCATGGTACGGCGCGTCGTTCATACTCAACACCAGCTCGCCCATATCCGCCGTGGTTTCATGCAGCATGCTGCCGAACCTGCAACGTGGTGATTTCGTCATCGTCCAGGGGGCGCAGGTGCGCGCCTATGACATCAACATGAGCGCCGCTGAGCTCGCATCGCTCTCCGACCGCGCCGCAATCGGCTACAACGGCAGCAACGTCTCCATAGACGGCTCGCTGTTCGCCTACTGCCTCAGCCATCGCGCTGACGTGTGCGACACGTTCAAACGGGCGCCAGAATCCGTGGTCGAGCGCAAGGGCGCGTTCACCTACAGGTACCAGCGCTGCCCCCTCTCATACTCAAGCGGCAGCAGCATCTACGAGCCATGCCTGCGGTCGGTCACGTTCCAAGGGCGTGAATACATCGCGAACTTCTCCAACGACGTCATAGTATACCAGCCGCCCAGGAGCGACATCTACGCTGCCATAGGCGACATAGTCCACAGGGCGATGTTCAGGATAAGCGTGGACGGCCGCTACTACTACGTCACAAGGGGCGATAACAATCCCATCCTGGACCTCCAGGTCTATGATTACGGCACCGGCATGACCAACCACCCGGCGCCCCAGGAGAACACGCGCGGCAAGGTCATCGCAAGGGTCCCCCTGCTCGGCTACTTCAAGCTGTTCATATCAGGATTCCTGCAGGAGGACTCCCAGTGCAAGACGCAGCTCCAGTTCGACCACGCCTAGCCATCTGCACGGGAAATCTGTTCGGCTGGCATCATATCCCCATGCCCACTATCCGTAGTGCGTGCCGCCGCGGTCCTTGGTCATGAGTTCCTGCAGGTTCTCCCGCAGCTTCTTCTTCTCCTTTTCCGGTATCTTCAGCTTGTCTATCTTCTCGTCCCAGTCAACGAGCGCGCCGATGATGCGCTGGAACGTGCGCTCGTTGTCGTTGTACCTCGCGTATTCCAGCAGGGACCTGAGCGCGTAGTGCGAATCAGACTTTCCCAGCGCGTCCAGTATGGCCGCCCTCAGTATGTGGTTCGCCTCGTTCTCTGAGCTGCATAGGTGGGAGAAATGGTAGGTGAGCAGCTTGGCCGCGTCGTCGCTCCCCTTCAGCGTGCCCAGCAGCCTCACCATCTCCACCAGGCCCTCGAGCGAGGTGTTGTAGTTGAACATGGACCGGTAGACGCTCATGCGCAGCTGGGTGGGATCCAGCACAGGGTTCTTCGCCTTCGCGTACTCGAAGTTATGCATCACTTTCAGTTCTGCGCTGGCCGCGAGCGCCTCATGTATCATGTATATTATGAGCTGGCGTATGGTCTCGCTGCCCTTGTTGTATGCTTTCGCGAGCTTCTCCACCGCCTCGTCCTTCGACTTCTCGTCCACTGCGACGGGGTAGAACTTTATGGCGAACATGGCGCCTTCGATTTCCTTCATTGCAGCAGCGTTCTCACCGGCCTCCTTCTGCTGCTCCGGCGTCGGCTTGGGCTGCTCGGCGGCAGCGGGCTGTGCCGGAGCTTCGGCCTTGGTGGCTTTCACCTCGGGTTTGGGGTCCTTCTTCTTCATGCGGTTGCTTCGCCACCCCTGTTTTTAAGTCCAGTGCCCCTATAGCGCTCCTATGCCATATAAATATACTTAAAAACACTTCTCTAGACTATAGTGCGGTATGGAGTACAGATCCTTTACTTACGAAGAGCGCAGAAAGCTATCGAAATTACGGACGGCTATAAAGTACGCCGTTGATCCCCAGCGCCATCTCCTGATTTCCATGGCGCGGATGCTCGGGCCTGACAGGCTGAAGCAGTTGGAAGATTCGCTCCGTCCCGGCGGACTCAAGCCGCGCATGAGGGGGGCTGAGCGCGCGCCATGCCAGGAACTGAATCTCTCAAAAAAAATCCGGGAATACCTGAGGCGTGAGGACATCCTATCCCTGAGGAACTTATGCGCACTTACTGACCGTGATGTGTACTGGTCGTGTCCCACCCCCTACATGCATCTGAAGATAGATCGGGAACTCAGGAGAATCTGCAGGAAACTTAAACCACGGAAAGAAAAAATTGACGCCAGCACGCCCTGCAGTCACCTGGCGCTTTCCGAATATTCCCGCAATCGCCTTGCTAAGGCCAGCATAGCAACTGTCGGCGACCTGTGCAGGCTCGGAAGCCGCAATCTGGCCGGCGTCGTTAATCAAAATAACAACATGTGGCACTCCCAGCTCCGCCAGCTTCTCGCGGAGATAAAGCTGGAACTGGCGAGACACGGCATTCCGCTCAAGGATTAGTTTTAATCCCTTCTCTGCTTATTCCACGCGATGGAAGTCCTTTTCGCAACGAGCAACAGGAACAAGTTCGCCGAAGCGGCAGCCGCGCTCAGGCCGCACGGGATTGAGCTGAAGCACTTCCCGTTCGAGCACCGCGAGATACGCTCCGACAGCCTGGATGAGATAGCCAGCGAGGCGACCGAGGAAGCGTACAGGCGGTGCGCCAGGCCAGTTTTCGTGGAGGATAGCGGCCTTTTCATAAAGGCGCTCAACGGCTTCCCCGGCGCGTATTCGGCATGGGTGCAGAAGAAGCTCGGCAACGCCGGCATCCTGCGCCTGATGAACGGCGCGAAGGACCGCTCCGCCTGGTTCGAGGCGTGCATCGCCTACCATGACGGCAAGACGGTGCGTACATTCCACGGGAAATGCGCCGGGACGATATCAGATGCGGCCCGCGGCATCTCCGGTTTCGGCTATGACCCCATTTTCGTTCCCACGGGCCATTTACAGACGTTCGCTGAAAACATAGAATTAAAAAACAACCTCTCGCATAGATATAATTCGCTTCTTGAATTCTCCAAATTTTTCAAGACCAGATAGCATTTTACCGGTGAGATTTTCATGGCATTGACCGCCGTTGCGGTCAATAATAAAAATTTCAACGAGGAAAAACAAAGAGGAAATTTTTATGGCAAGATTGCATTCAAGGAAGAAAGGCAAGTCCGGAACCAAGCGCGCCAAGGGCGCCACGGTCCCGGAATGGGTCAGCGTTGACAAAGCCGAGCTCAGGGAGGCCATCGTGAAGATGGCAAAGGAAGGCGTCCCGCCCGCCAAGATAGCGCTCCAGCTAAGGGACCAGCAGGGCATAGCGAACCTGCGCGGCTTCCTGGGCATGTCGCTGCTGGCTTTCCTCCAGAAGGAAAAGGCGGCTCCGGAATACCCCGAGGACCTGCTTGCGCTCATAAGGAAGGCCGCGCGCATGCGCACGCACCTGAAAACGTCCAAGAAGGACGTGCACAACACGGTCAAGCTGGGGCATGTGGAATCCAAGATAAACAGGCTCGTCAAATACTACTCCTCGAAAGGCAGGCTGCCCAAGGGGTGGAGATACGATCAGGGGCAGGCCGCCTTGCTGGCGAAGTGATTGTCAGAATTGACCGGCGGACCGGTCAAAAATAAAAATCCGTGATTTTTATGGCACTAAAGAAAGCGAAAATTGTTGACAAGTGGAAAGCGAAGAAGTGGTACTCGGTAAAAGCCCCGGCCATATTCGAGGGCAAGGAGCTCTGCGAAGTCGTCGCGGGCGACGACAAGACGCTGATGAACCGTGTGGTGCGGAAGAGCCTGCTGGAGCTCGGCATCGGCGGCAGCTCCCAGATAGCGATGTTCACGACCATGTTCTTCAGGATACGCGACGTGAAGGGCAGCGACGCCAACGCCGTGCTGCTCGGCCACGAGATCTCGCCTTCGTTCATAAAGACGTTCGCCAGGCGCGGCAAGTCCCTCATCCACCAGGTGGTGGACGAGAAGACCAAGGACAACGAGAGCCTGCGCCTCAAGCTCATCGCGGTCACCGGCGCGCGCGTCAGCCAGAACACCCGCAGCAACCTGCGGAAGGTGCTGGTGGACGAGTCGAAGAAAGCCATAGCGGAAGGGAATTTCGACGACGTGATGCAGGACGTGCTCTACGGGCGCTTCTCCTCGAAGCTGTTCAACCGGCTGAAGACGATAACCAAGATGAGGCGCATCGAGGTCCGCAAGTCCGAGCGCGGCGAAGTCTTCAAGTGAAACTTTCCCGCTGCCTGACAGAGGTTAAAGTTTCATCAAACTTCATGAGTGCCGACTTCAATACGTGGTGAACCCTATGTTGCCAGGCGGAATGGACCCCAAGAAGATGGAGGCTGCCATGCGCCAGCTGGGCATAAAGTCCGAGCCCATAGAGGCGAAAACTGTCACAATCGAGACTTCTTCAGGCAGGCTCGTCATAGACAACCCCCAGGTCGTCCAGATAACAATGCAGGGCCAGAAGTCGTTCCAGATAAGCGGCGACGTGCGCTCCGAATCGTCGGGCGATGACGTGAAGATGGTCATGGAGCAGGCCGGCTGCTCCGAAACGGAAGCCCGTGCCGCCCTTGGGAAAAGCGGCGGCGACATCGCCGAGGCCATCCTCTCGCTTACCGAAGGCAAGTGAGGCGCCAGCGGGGGAAGTTATAAAAATTTTGGGTGTTATCTCCTCGCATGGCTATCGGGCGCGAAATACTGCTGATTATCATCCTCCTCGTGGTGCTAGCGGTGCTGGTGAAGGTCATCGAGTTCGCCAGCGCCATGAACGTTGTGGTGCCTGATGCCAGCAAGGCAAGCAATTTCGTGAATGAGGACCTGCGCACCAAGTATCCTACGGCCGACATCGCCATAATGAGCGTGACGCCGAAATACAACGACCAGGGCGTGAAATACTTCGAGGTCAAGGCGCGGGTGACCCAGAACCCTGACGGCCCCTGCCCTGAGCGCTCGCACATATTCTACAACTACCCGCAGCAGAACTTCGTGCCCCAGCCGAAAGAAACCATCACGGCCAACTGCGCGGTCTGCGCCGAGGGCATCTGCAGCATCGCGTTCGCGGAGGAGGCAATCATCGCATCGCACAGCCTCTCCGGGACCGGGGCGATACAGGCATACCTCAGGGCGAATCAGAACGCAGTCCCGGCCGTGACCGAGAAGGGCGACACATGGCTGGTCAGCTGGGATTCTGCCACTGCGACCACGTCCTACAGAGTGGAAATCCACAGGAACGGCAGCGTGCTGAACGTGACGCAGTTCGTGAAGGGCTAGCCCACGGTGACGCGGCCGTCCACGGCATCCATCTCCCTTTCTAAGAATTTCGATATTACCGAGGCATTGGTGCGGAAGTGCCCGCTTATCACGCTGGTGTCATAGGCGGTTCTTCCCTCTGCCAGGGCCGCATAGACGAGCAGCTGGTCGGCAAGGTGCATGTCGACGCTGTTTTTTTCCGCATTGAGCGCGTCAAGCGCCTCCTGCGCCACGCTTTCTGCCCGTTTCCCTTTCTCGCCAAGCGCGTACGAGCCGCGGAAGCCGTTCCAGCAGGTGACTGCGTTGCCGACGGATAACGCGTCGTCGTTGCGTATGCGCACGTCCATGATGTTGTTCTGGACGAATATCTTCTTCTCGCGCACGGCTATGCCTTCGGGAAGCCCGGAAATGCGTATGAGCGCCTGCACGCTTTCGTCCTTCGGCCATGAGGAGCATCCGCGCAGCTTCGATGGCTTCGCATTGATGTCAATCCTGCCGCCGCCGCGGGGGTAGTACCCCGGCTTCACGAGTTTCGTTTCCACCTGCGCGCCGAACCGTGCGATTGCCGGCACGAACACGCGCTCGAAATAGTCGTATCCTGGCGATTTCATCACATGGGTGCCGCCGATGATGCGCAATTCGCTCTCCTTTGCCGCACCGAGCAGTATGGGCAGGAGCGTCTGCGCCACGAGCGTCACAGAGCCGGCTGTCCCTATGTCGAACTCGTACCTGCCGCCCACGATCTCGCCAGGCTCGAAGACCAGCTCGCCGCTCCCCAGCTCAGCGCCCGTGAGCTTCCCGCGGCATACGCTGCGGACGGCGCGGGCGCTGGTGAGGTGCTGCATCTGAAGGCCTGGGTTCGGCCTGTTCGCCCTGATATTGGTTATCCTGACGATTTTCTTCGTTATCGCGGAAAGGGTGAGCGATGTCCGGATAATCTGGCCGCCGCCCTCTCCATGCGCCCCGTCTATCTCCACTTCTGCGGTCATGCGAATCCGACCTGTCGCCTGGTAATATGGCTTACGCTGAAAGGAGAGCAAAAGTAGGCCAGCGGTTTTACCCGCTGGCAAGGCGACCAGTTATCCTCCCATGCACTCAAAATGAGCGTAAGCTAATATCTTACTTCCGTAACGTATATAAATGTTCTTTTTTTATAGTTCTAGGCGCGAAATGTATCCTCATTCTGTGGTGGTTTTACACAATTAGCGTAGGTGTAACAGTCCCAGCGATTTATGTTACTGTTAAAAATAATGCCCTTCATATCCCCTTTAAGGATAAACATGGTGGTGGCTGAAAAGATGCGTAGGGGGTCTACACAAATGCTGAAGCAACTGGACTTCTCCAGCGTAGCCGTGCTTCTCTCTTCATTGCAACACCGTTCCCTCCGCCATGCTGAGCGTAGCGAACTATCCTCCCAGATTTCGATCAGGATAGACCGCTTGGAACGCGACCTGAAAGACGACGCGGCCGTGTTGCGGCGCGGCGTCAGGGACTACATCATTGGCATGAATGGCAGCCAGCCAAGCTCTGTCGGCCCGTTCATCATCAGGCTGAAGGAAGGAGGAAGAACCGCGCTGGAACTCGGAGCCGGCGAAGTCGACAGCAAAGGCGGGGCCGAAGAAAAAATAGCCACCATAATCAACGCCTGCATCGCGGTTGCAGAGAGCGACCTCGCTTTCCTGAGAAAAATCTCGGCACAATTGAACTCTCCGGTACGCCTTTCGAAGGCTGATCTGGCCCGGCTCCAAGATGCGCTTGAGCAACGGAGCTACCGCCGGTGCATAGAAGAGGTCTGATTATTTCGGCGTAAGCGGCTTTCCGACCATGAGCTTTATCACCACGGTCGGCTTGTTGTCTATATCCTGCACCATGGCATAGCAGTTGCTTCTGGCTTCAAGCCAGTCGGGGATTTCGCGGTTTGCCACCGCCTGCTCCACAATGTCGTCGAACGTGAGTTCCTCTGCCCTCTTGCCTGTCCTGGCCGCCGCATCCCTCACGATTCCGGATTCTTCAAAACCGGCCATCTTCCTTATTTTTTCCATGTCCCTTTGCACGGACGCGAATTTAGCTCCCTTTGGCTTG
>CAZYGF010000001.1:0-28278 GCA_964647575.1 Microcaldota archaeon | reverse complement strand
CTTCGCCGTATCTCAGCCGGACGAGCTCTTTCGGCAGGGTGGTGATGCCCAGCGGGGAGAGCAGGTCGCAGAAGGTGTAGACCACGTGCTGGCGGTCGTTGTAATGGATGTTTACGTCGTAGAGTTTCGCCCGCTCGCCGTAATCGAAGCCCAGGGAGCGCTTCCCCATGAAGAAGGCGAGGATGGCTGAAATCGCAAAGTGCGGCTCGGTGTCTATCACAAGGCCGTATCTCCACAGGTTGGCCAGCACAAGCGCAGGAATCTGCCAGGTCCATACCTTCCTGCATTCGTCTATGAAAGGCTGGGCGAAAAACACGTCGTAGTTGCGCGGCGTGCACAGCACAGTTATCTTCGCCTTGGGCCTGGCGTCCTTGAGCGCCTTCAGCATCGGCAGCGTGAGTATCGTCTCGCCAACACCCCAGAACCTGAGGACCAGTATGCTTTCCGGCTCTTCATCAAGCGGCTTCTTCCTCTTGAATATGGAGAGGAGGCGGCAGCACAGGGGCAGGATTTTTTTCTCGACAAAGCGCTCGGCGCCGTAGAACAAGCTCACCGCCCCCCGCCCGAGTAGGCTTCCATGATCTTTTTTATGAGAGACGTAGTGGTTATCTCGCACTCCGAGTCCTCTATCACGACCTTCCCGCCGTAGGAGCGCACGAGCCCGGTCTCGGGCAGTTTGTCCGCCTTCCAGTCGCCACCCTTCACGTGGATGTCCGGCTGGAGCGCCTCGATGGTTTTCTCCGGCGTGCTTTCTTCGAAAATAACCACGTAGTCCACGCAGGAAAGGGCGCACAGCACTTCCGCGCGGTATTTCTGCGCCACGATGGGCCGCAGCGGGCCCTTGATTTTTTTCACGGACGCGTCAGAGTTGATGCCGACGATGAGGACGTCGCCGTGCGATTTCGCCTTTTTCAGGAAGCGCACGTGGCCCAGGTGCAACAGGTCGAAGACGCCGTTGGTGAATACTACTTTCTTCTTCTGGTCCCTGAGCTTCGGCCGTATGGCCGCGAGCTTTTCAATCGTGATGAGTTCTCCCATGGCATCAACCCAGTTCTGCTGCGGTTAGGGACGGGTGCTGCTTGGCTATCGCCTTCGCGCAGCCCGCGTTGGCCAGCTTCACCGCATCGTCCATGTTATTTCCGGAGACGAGCGCAAGCGTGAATACGGCCACGAATATGTCGCCTGCCCCGGAAACGTTTACCACGTCTTTAGCGACGGACGGGTGGGTCCGGAACGAGCTGGTTTTCCCCTCTGCGATGCTCGCGCCCTTGCCGCTGCGCTTCACCACCACCGCGCTGCCGCTTGATTTGGACAAATCCAGCGCGCACTGCAGGACGTCGGCGTCCTCGTTTTTTATTTCCTTCCTGAATGCAAGCCCGAGTTCATGGAGGTTCGGGACGAGGATGACGTTGCTGCCCTTGTAGGCGCGGATATCGCCCTTGGTGTCCACGACGACCCTCTTCCCTTTCCCTGCCGCGAACTCCAGCACTTCGGCAATCAGCCTTTTCGTGAGCATGCCCTTGGCATAGTCGGAAATGACCAGGAAGTCCGCGCCTTCGGCGGCTTTCTCAAGCATGCCCAGCAATGTGCTTTCCGTCGTGGTTTTTATGTCCTGGCGGGTTTCGCTGTCCGCACGCAAAAGCATCTCGAAACGTGGCTGTGTTTTGATGAAGCGCTTCTTCACCGTGGTTTTCCTGTCTTTTTCGCTCACCACGATGGCCGGGACGGCCTGGGCAGCCAGCAGCTTTCTCACCTGCACTGCAGCCTGGTCATCGCCCACTACCGAAATGAATGACGGCCTCGCACCCAGCGCCGACAGGGCTGACACCACTATGCCTGCACCGCCCAGGAACTCTTCCTCCTTTTCCACGTCGAGCACCGGCACCGGCGCCTCGGGCGAGATGCGATTGACTACGCCGTAAACGTAATGGTCGAGCATCACATCGCCGATGACCAGGATTTTCGCCTTCTTGAACATATGACGCTACCCGCTCTTGTGTGGCACAGGGCGCACTGCGAACGAATCGTCCACCAGTTCGCAGATGCAGTGGATTATGAGTATGTGCATCTCCTGGATGCGTGGCACCTTGTCCGAGGCGACCACCAGCGAGTTGTCGCACAGCCCCTTCAGCCGCCCGCCGCCCTTGCCGAGCAGCGCGACCGAGGTGATGCCCATCGCCTTCGCGGCCTTCGCCGCCTCCAGCAGGTTCTCAGACTCGCCGCTGGTGCTTATGAGCACAAGCACGTCGCCCTTTTTGCCCAGCGCCTCCACCTGCCGCGCGAAGACGCGCCCTAAGCCGTAGTCGTTCGAAATCGCGGTGAGCGCCGAGCTGTCGGTTGTCAGCGCGATGCCAGGCAGCGCCCTGCGCTCACGGGCGTACCTGCCTGTGAGTTCCGCGGCGAAGTGCTGGGCGTCGGCCGCGCTGCCGCCGTTGCCGCATATGAGGACCTTGCCTCCGTTCTTAAGCGTCCGGAGCAGGACGTCCGCAGATGCCTGTATTTCCGCGGCGCCGATGCCCTTGAGGACCGAGGCATGCTCCGCGATGGATTCGGATATTGCCATGGTTGGATTTAGGAGGGTGAGTTTTTTAATATGCCAGCCGTGGGTCAGGCCGAATAGTGGGCCACGCCGTCCCTGATGATGTCCAGGATGCTCCTGACCGGCTTCCACCCTGTTTTTTCAGAGAACTTGCCGTTGTTCCCGATGAAACCGTCGATGAGCGCTTCGCCGCGCTCATACGGCCTGAGAAGCGACTTGTCGACCATGATCGGGACCTTGCCTTCCAGGCTGAACGTGCGCAGGGCGAGCTTCGCGTAGTCGCCGGTGGTTATGCCCCTGCCGGAGCAGATGTTGTATGCCTCCCCGCGGTTGCACTTCTCGACCGCGATTATCTGGGCGGCCGCAGAGTCATGCACATGGGTGAAATCGCGCACCGAATTGGGATTGCCCATCACCATTTGCCTGGCTTTTCCCTTCAGGCAGTCGTTCACCTGTATGGCGATTCTTGCGGTGAAGAACTGCGGCCCCCTCCTCGGGCCTTCCTGGTTGAAGGTCCGGGTTATGACCGTGGGCGTGCGGTAGGAATAGAAATAGGACTTGGCGAGATATTCCGTGAACACCTTGGTGGCCGCATAGGTCGAAGTCGGCCGCAATTCGTTTGTCTCTTTCACTGGCAGCTCTTCCATGCTCTTGATGAAGCCGTACTGCTCGGATGAGCAGGCCAGCTGCAGCCCTTCAAGGTTCTTGTCATCCTTGGTGGCGGCTTCCAGCAGGTTCACGGTGCTGACGCAGTTGTTCTCGACCACGTGGCTCGGCTGCTGTATGCTCGTGGGCACGAATGATTCCGCGGCCTGGTGGAATATCACGTGCGGCTCGATCTCCCTGATGAGCCCGGCCACCCGGCTGTAATCCCTGAGGTCCACTTCGGCGAGCTTGAGTTTCCCTTCCTGGAGGCTTGATTGGAGGTATGGGTAGCTCGGCAGCCCATGGCGCTTCACCGCCCCGTGGACCTCTGCGCCCATGCCGACCAGGATGTCTATTATGGTGCTTCCCACCATGCCAGCCGCGCCGCTTACAAAAACGCGTTTTCCGGACCAGAACCTGGGGCTGGGCTTTGTGGATTTCACATGGCCTTCGACATATTTTTCAATGTCGTCGATGTCCATCAGGAACCCGGCGGACACGAGGCGCTCGAATTTGGAACGATCAAAAATGCTATCGAGAGTGCAAAGGTTCATAAGAAGACCTCATCTCTGGAGGGATAGTATCTGATAACGTTTATATAGCATGGTGCACGCCGTGTGGCGGGCCGTTTCAGCCGTTTTGAAGAACCCAGAGTATGACGTTCTTCAGCTCGTGGGTGAATTTCTCCGGGTCATTGGTGGAGGTGATGTTGCCAGCGTATTTTTTCAGGAAGTTTTCGTAATGCGTTGCGTCGACCTTGTATTCCCCGCTTTTTATCCTTGCGAGCGTTTTCGGGAGCTCGGCCAGGTCCTTCATGTCTATCGCGGCCTCCTTATACGCCTCATGCCCCAGCACTACCAGCGGCTTTTTCAGGAGGATGGCCTCATAGCCGACGGTGGAGTTGATTATGATGACCCCGAGGGAATTCCTGACCAGGTCGGTGGTATTCTCTTCCGGGTGGATGAAACGGACATTCTTCGCTTTCCTCAGCCCGTACACCGCCCGCAGGCTCTGGTCTGCGTTTTTCCAATGCGGGTGGACCTTGATATAGAGGTACGTGTTGCTGGGCAGGATTTCCGAGATTTGCTTCGCCAGGCCGAGCTGGCTTATGAAAGGCTCACGGAATGCCAGTTGCGCTTCCCATTCGTAATGGAGCGGAAATAGGAAATACGCCTCTTTTTTGGGGCGCTCGAAGAAAAGGGCATGCAGCTTCGGGTAGACAAGGAGCCTCAGGCCCATTGATATGAGGCGCTTGTATTTCGGGATGAATGCAGGGATATCCGCGTCCACACCGGCCCTGTTGCTCTGGAACAACAGCTTGAATTTTCGGGGCACGTCCATCAGCCGCTTGCGCAGGTTTTCCGTCTTGATTATGGCCGTTTCGGCGATTTTCACGTTGGTTTTCTGGCTTAATGCCCTTGCAGTGAATTTCTCCGCGATATCGCCGCCGTAATCCGTCTTGTAGTAGATGGGGAGATTGTCCTTGTCCCAGAAAATCAGGCTGTCATTGACCAGGCGCCCGCGGATCGGCTTGATGATTTTCACGCCCATCCGGTCAGCGACCCGCTCGGCGCTATACAAGAAAAACAGGTTGTCCAGGGTGGGGAGGATGACGTCCGTGTCTTTCAGGGCATCTTTCCATGCATACACTTCCCTGGCGGCTTTCTCGTACAGGCCGGGCTTGCTCAGCCAGTGCCACCGTTTCTGGTTGGCAAAGAGGATGTAGTTGAAGGGGAGCCCCATATAAGTCTCCGCATCTTCCACCTCTTTTTGCGAGAGTTTCCTTGAGAATTGTCCGGATTTGAAGAAGTCCAGATATGACAGGGAGGTGTCGTAGGTTTTCCTGAAAGCAGACTCCGGCATACGGCCTATTACCCCTACATCAAAACCTTCTTTTGAAAGCTTCTCCAACGCCTTGAGATAGAGGGAGAAGAGGACACCGAACTCAACGGTGGTGATGTCTGGGGGGTATAGAAGTCTCACTTTTGGCCTTGATTTGGTTATCGGATCCACCTCGGGACATTGTTGGTTTTTCATTAGACCCGCACGAATAAAAATGCGATACACGGCCTGATTGCTGCCGGCAGGCTCATGAGAGCTGCTTGATGCACAGCAGTTCAAAGGCATGTTCGGGCATGTTTCTCACGATTGGTTTTGACAGGAGGGAAACGCCAGCCCAGAACGTATCGGGCTGATATTTTATATGGCCGGCCTCCCCACGGAGGGGTTTCCACCCGCTTATGCCGATCACGTCATATCCGTACCGCCTCATCTCTTCAACGGTCCAGCCGGACCTGTGGACCTGGAGGGGATTGCCGAAATGAACGCCCTGGGGCACGAAGCCGTTGGGCATTGTGATGATTATTTTTTTCTTAGCGACTTTCTCCATTTTTTTCAATAGCGCGATACCGGCTTTTTTATCCAGGTGCTCTATGACCCCCAGGGCCACGACGCAATCGAAGGATTTTTCCTTGAAACGCTTATCTATGTCGAGGACATCCAGCACGTAACACATGTTATGGATTTTTTGTTTCCTGCTCTCCTTGATGCTGGGTTCGAAAAGGTCCACTCCGACGCAGTATAGGCTTTTCGAGAAGGCCTTTATGGGAGAGGAAGAACCGCAGCCGACGTCCAGCAGGCTTTTGCAGCCAGCCACGGCGTTTCTTAGTTCGGTTTCATAACTAGGTATGAAAGGTTCGTAAAAGGGGCATAGCACGCTTTTAAGAGTCTGTCTTAATGCCATGCAGGTTAATTACCGTAATAGCCAATATAAAGATTTCACTTCAATACTTATGAGAGGCAAATCTGAGCCGCGCAGCAAAAAACACGTTTTGAACGGGTACTTCTATGGAGCACATTACGGGTAAAGTGGTTCTGGTAACCGGCGGGACCGGAAGTTTCGGGCACACGATAGCGAGCAAACTGATACCTCTGAAGCCGAAGGAGGTCCGCATACTTTCGCGCCATGAGAACCTCCAGTTCGAGATGAAAATGGAGTATCCTGAGTTCAATTTCGTATTGGGCGACGTGAGGGACCACGACAGGGTGAAGGAGGCCATGAGGGACGTGGATACTGTATTCCATGCCGCTGCGCTGAAACAGGTGCCCGAATGCGAAATCCACCCAATGGAAGCGGTGAAAACGAACATAACGGGCGCGTACAACGTCAAGAGGCTCGCCGTGGAGGAGGGGGTTGGCAAGATCGTGTTCATATCCACCGACAAGGCGGTGAAGCCAGTCAATGCCATGGGCATGTCAAAGGCGCTCCAGGAAAAGATATTCTTATCTGATGAATTCGACCATGGCACCAAGATTGTGGGCGTAAGGTACGGGAACATCGTGGGGAGCAGGGGCAGCGTCGTCCCTTATTTCGTCGGCCTGGCCAAGGAGAAAAAGCCCCTCGGTGTGACGCACAAGGACATGACGAGATTCCTGCTGACCCTGGATGATGCCATAGGCCTCGTTTTCTATGCGCTGCAGAACGGGAAGGGCGGCGAGCTGTTCGTGAGGAAATCCCCGTCCGGCTACATGCTGGACCTGGCAGAGGTCATCGCCCAGCATTATGGGGTCAAGACTCACATCTCGAAAATCAGGCCCGGGGAGAAGATCCACGAGACGCTTGTCCAGGAAGAGGAGATGATGAGGACTGAGGAGAAACCGGAATATTTCATCATCCACCCACGCGATGCCTATGAAAGCGGCAGGGTTGACGAATTCACGTCCGGTAATGCCAAGAAGCTGGACAAGGCGGGGATACGGGGCCTTTTGACGAGCACGAAGTGGCTGGCATGAGCGTTTTGATAACCGGGGCTTCGGGAAGGCTTGGGAAAGAGATGAAAAAAATCTTTGTGGATGCCTTAACCCCGGATAGCAAAGAATTGGATATTACTGATAAAAAGATGGTAGAGGGTTATATCGAACGGCATAAGCCCGATGCGATATTCCATCTGGCCGCCATGACCAGCGTCCCTGGATGCGAACACGACAAGGGGAAGGCGTGGAGGATAAACGTCGAGGGCACCAAGAACCTGCTGGGTGCCTGCGCAAAGCACGATAAAAAATGCTATTTCATCTACATGTCGACTGCCTGTGTTTTTGACGGCGGGAAGGGCGGGTACAGGGAAGACGACGTACCGGCGCCGGGGAGCTATTACGGCATCACGAAACTGGTCGCCGAAACCGCAGTTGACGCTGCCCCCCTGGAGAAGAAGCTGATAATCCGCGCTAATTTCGTGCCAAAGGAGAAATGGCCCTATGAGGGGGCGTTTATCGACAGGTATGGCACTTATCTGTTTGCCGACGGCCTGGCCCGCGCCATAAATGAGGTTTACCAGGCCGGGCAGACGGGCATAATCCACATAACAGGCGACAGGAAGCTGAGCATGTACGACCTCGCAAAAATGACTACGCCGGGGGTAAAGCCCATCTCCTATGCGCAATTTGAAAAAACAGCGGATTACCGCCTGATGGTGGACATGTCGCTCGATTCTACAAGATGGAAAAAATACAAGCTGGGGGGCGGCGATGAAACCTAAAGTGGATGTGGTCATCCTGGCGTACAACAGCGGCGCCATATTGGAAACGACGCTCCCCAGGATATTGGAAACGGACTACCCTGCGATGAACGTAATCATAGTGGACAATGGGAGCGACGATGGAACGACGGATTTCATTGCCGCGGGCGCATACAGGGACAAGGTGAAGCTGATAAAATTGGATAAGAACTACGGGTGCGCCGGCGGGCTCAACCGCTCCATCGCGCATCTGAGCGGAGAATATGTGGCGTTCCTGAACGAAGACATAATCCCTGACAAGAGATGGCTCGCCAAATCCGTGGATGTTTTGGAAAAAGATAAGTCGGTGGTGGCGGTCATGAGCAGGCTGGTCTCGCCAAAAACAGGCAAGGTGGAAGCGGCAGGCACCCGGTTCGATGTTGTAACCTGTTCCGGCAACGTCAGCACAGTGCCGATGGAGGACATCCCCTATGCCGGGCTGGGCGCGACGTTGCTCAGGACCGCGGTGGTGAAGAAATTTCCCATGGAAGAGAGATACTTCCTGTATTGGGAGGACATCGACTACTCCTTCAGGCTCAGGGCTGGCGGCAACATGATCAGGATGTGCCAGGATTCGGTGCTCTACCATTTCCACCAGGGCTCGGTAAAGCGCAATTTCACCAAGGCGGACATATGCCGACTGTACACAAGGAACAAGCTGCTCTTTTTTTTCGGATTTTACCCAGCCTACAAGATAGTCCTGCTCTCCCCCCTGGTTTTCGCGAGGGTATTGCTGGCGGGCATGATGCACACGCTGTTCACCAGCTGGGATTGCGGCATTGCGACCGTGCAGGGCATAGCGGAGTCCTTCGACCTGGGATGGATAAGAAATAAAAGGAAGCAGACGAAAGGAATAATGACGTAGCGACGCGCGATGCCGAATTAGATTGGTGAAGACATGGGCATACTTACAAAGATGGAAAATGCGGTATTTTTCAGGTTTTTCCAGTATTGCCCGGAATGCGCGCCCAAGGATTTCCTGCGGCTTAAGCTATACCCCATCTATTATCATACGCACAACATCCCGTGCGAGATTGCCGGGGGCGACAATTATTTCGAATACCGGTTCTCCAACGGCATCTCGTTGAAATGCCCCAAGGACATGTGGAACCTGGATGAGTTCTGGAGCCGCATCCCCCACCTCCTAAAGGGGGATTTGGGCGCATACAATATCACGGAAGGAGACACCATAGTGGACTGCGGGGCGTACATAGGCATCTTCACCATATATGCGGCAAAACTCGCCGGGAAAAACGGGAAGGTGATAGCGTTCGAGCCGGACCCGGTCAATTATGAAAGGACAGCCAGGAATCTAGAAATGAACGGCGTGCACAACGTCATATTGCTGAACAAGGCGACCTGGAGCAAATCCGGGAAGATGAAGTTCGACAATAAGGGGCTGGGAACGTCCACGCTTTTCCTGGACAAGTCGAAAAGCCCGATAATCCCGAATCCAAGCGCGGCCAAAAGCGTCATCGAGGTGCCGGTGGTCACCCTGGACGAAGAGCTCAGGGCGCTGGGCATAGAGAAGGTGGATTTCATAAAGATGGATATCGAAGGGGCCGAGATAGAGACCGTAAAGGGAGCGAAACGGATTTTGGCGCAGAGCGATGCCCACCTGGCGATAGCATCCAACCACATAGTGGACGGGAAGTATACACGATACGCGCTGGAGAAGTTGCTCCCTGAATATGGGTACGAGACGAAAACAGCGTATCCGCAGCACATGACGACCTACGCCTGGAAGAGGAAACCTTATGTTAAACCATAGAGAGGACTGCAGGGTCTGCCATGGCAAGGATGTCGTAAGATTCCTTTCATTGGGAAACGTCCCGCTGGCAGGCGGATTCATAAAAGAGGAGCAGATACCCCAGGAACAGAAATTCCCGCTGGATGTTTATTTCTGCAGGGCCTGCTCCCTGGTGCAGATAATGGATATCGTGCCGCCGGAAATACTGTTCATGGACTACAGGTACCTGTCATCGGTCACTAAAACGTTGCGGGAGCATTTCGAACGGCACGCACGGGAGCTCGTTTCGGAATATGGGCTGGGCGGGGATTCGCTGGCTGTGGAGATAGGATGCAATGACGGCGTCCTGTTAAAGCCATTGGAGGACCTGGGGGTAAAGGGCATAGGATTTGAGCCGGCGGAGAACATAGCGAAAGTCGCGAAGGCAAAGGGGTTGGAAGTGATAACCGATTTCTTCTCTGAACGCACTGCAGAAAAACTCAGGAGCGAGAAGGGCAATGCGGACATGCTGCTGGCGAATAACGTATTCGCGCACATAGATGACATAGACGACATCATGAAGGGCATACAAACATTGCTGAAAGACGATGGCGTTTTCGTTTTTGAGGTGCACTACATCGTGGACCTTATCGAGAAGGTGCAGTACGATACCATATACCATGAGCACCTGTGCTACTACTCGGTGAAGGCCCTCCAGGCCCTGATGAACAGGTACGGGATGCAGATAACACGGGTAAAACGGATACCGATACATTCCGGTTCCATAAGCGTCCATGCGAAAAAAATCGGGAAAAATAATGTGGACCGCTCCGTGGCCGATTTGATCCGCCTGGAAGAGTCGCTGGGCCTGCACGACGAAAAGGGATACAGGAAATTCGCGGAAAATGTGGAACGGAAAAAGAAGGAGCTTGCCGGCCTCATAAAAAAATTAAAATACGAAAACAAGAAGATAATCGCCTACGGGGCGCCGGGAAGAGGCACCATACTGCTGAATTACTGCAACCTTGGGAAGGATTTGATTGATTATGTGGTTGATGAGTCGCCGGAAAGGTATGGCAGGGTGATGCCGGGGGTGCACATACCCATATTCCAGCCAAAAAGGCTGAGGGAAGACAGGGAAAGGCCGGATTACATACTAATCCTGGCGTGGAGCTACTTCGAAGAGATAACGAAGAAGGAGAAATGGTTCGCGGATGAGGGCGGGAAGTTCATCATGCCGCTGCCCGAAGTGAAAGTGGTATAGTCAGCGGGCTTTCTGCGGTTTCGCGATGAGGATTTTTGCGAGTTCCAGGTCAATGCGGGTATTGATGTCGAGCGATTCCGATTCTTCCATCGGGTAGGGTACGATCTCCCTTCCGGTCACGGATTTTTTATTGAATATCGTTGCTGGTTTAGTCACATCGATGCTTGCGTTGTTCACATAGACCGGCGGCAGGAGCTGGTAGGAGAGCGTGTGGGCCTCCTTCGGCTTCTTCTCCCACGGCACAAATGGCCTGAGGCGCTTGTTCTCGATAACCCACATCTTGTAGGGGTGCTCCTTGCAGAGGCATACTGAGCGGACGCTGTCCGCATCCGGATTGGCAATCATGAGCTCAACCGCCTTGTCTATTGATTCGGCCTTCCTGAACGGCGATGTCGGGAAGAGCTTGACTATCAGGTCGGGCACATAGCCCTCGTTCTCCTTGAGCCAGCCAAGCGCATGCTCGAACGCTTCGAGCTCTGTGGAATCTGATTTCGATATCTCCACGGGCCTGAGGAAAGGCGCCTCTGCCCCGCATTTCACGGCCACGTCGGCGATTTCCCGGCTGTCTGTGGAAACTATTATCCGGTTTATGCGCTTTGACCTCTTTGCAGCGTCGATGGTGTAGAAGATGAGGGGGCGCCCTCCGAGCATGACGATGTTCTTCTTAGGTATGCGGGTCGAGCCGCCCCGGGCGAGTATCAGTGCGAGGACCTTCATTTCCTTACCTCCGCAGCGATTCTGGCGCTTATGGATTTATAATCAAGCGAGTAGTTGCGCAGGATGTCCTCGGCTTCCCCGGACTGCCCGAAGCCGGCCACGCCCAGGATGTGGACTACGTGCCCTGGCCCTGCCAGCCGCAGGACCTCTTCCCCCTGGCCGCCTGTGAGCGAATGGTTCTCGATGCAAAAGACATGCTTTACGCCATCGATGGCCTTGAGCAGCCATCTGGCGTCTATGTTGTTCAGCCAAGGGAGGTTTATCACCCGGACCCTGATGCCGTCTTTTTTTAGCTCTTCAGCGGCTGACAGCGCCTCTGAGAGCATGAGCGACCCGTATGCTATCACGGCTGCATCTTTGCCCTCTGCCAATATGGCGCCTTTCCCTAATCCGAGCCGGTAGCCTTTCGGAAGGGGGACGTCGTTCCTGGGGGGGAAGTGCTCAAGCCGCAGGTAGCAGTTCCTGCCGGTCCCGAGCACGAAGTAGTCCATCATCTGCTTCAGTTCCGCGGCGTTGCACGGAGCCCCGAGGAGGATGTCGGGCACCGCCCTGAGCAGGGAGATGTCCCGCAGCCCCTGGTGGGATTTGCCAGGCTTGGCAGGGAGCAGCCCGGCGAGATGGCCCACATAGATGATTTTCGTCTTCTCCGAGGCGTTGTTGAAAATCTGCTCATTGGAGCGCGAAGTGAGGAATGCGGTGTACGTATTGACGATGGGCAGCTTGCCGCACAGCGCCAGGCCGCCGGCCATGGAAACCATGTCCTGCTCGGCTATGCCGACCTCGATGAAACGGTCCGGATGGCGGTTTTCGAAATCCCTGAGGCCGCAGTCCTCTGCCAGGTCTGCATCCATCACCACCATCTGGCGCTGTTTTTCCGCCAGTTCCACAAGCGAATCGGAAAACGCCTTTTTCAGCGCCTTTCCCTTGAAAGCCGCCGGCACAGCATCCGGGCAGAAGAACTGCGGGAAAGAGATTCCGGATGACGTGAAATCCCGATGTGCCATCAGCCTGTGGGCCAGCTCATCGTAAGCCAGGCGGTATTCCTCCTCTTTCGGTATGCTGCCGTGCCAGCGGTAGACGCCGTCGCGCGACAGCACGGCCGGGTGCTCCATGAAGGATACACCTTTGCCCTTGATTGTATTCGCGATAATAGCCTTGGGCTTTCCGCTTACGGCCTTGCGGCCCAGGGCATCAAGGACCTGAGCCACGTCATTACCATCGATGGTCATGACATCCCAGCCGAAAGACCTGAGCTTCTCGTCAAGCGGGGATATGTCCAGTATCCTGTGCACTTCCCTGTCCGTCTGCACCATGTTCCGGTCCACTATGAGATAGAGGTTGTCCAGCTTGAGGTGCGGGGCTGACTGGATTGCCTCCCAGTTCTGCCCTTCCTGGAGCTCGCCATCGCCAACCATAACATAGACCGACGCGCCGGTCTTTCCTGCCTTGGCGGCCCAGGCGTATCCTTTGCCCTTGGACAGACCCATGCCAAGCGACCCTGTGTTCGCGTCCACCCCGGGCACGGATACGTCCACGTGCCCCTGCAGGCCGCGGAACTGCCTGAAGCTGAGGAGGCGCTCTTCTGGGATGAACCCCGCGGAAGCCAGGGCCGCGTACTGGCCTGCGGCGGCATGGCCTTTTGACAGGATGAATATGTCACGCCCGGCCTGGCCTGGCTTGCGCGCATCCAGGCGCATCGTGTGGTGGTACAGCACCGCAAGGATCTCTATGGCACTGAAGGAGGCGCCGATATGACCGGAGCGCGCATGCACTATGGCTGCGAGGGCATTGAAGCGGATCATATCTGCGATGATTGACAGTTTTTCAGCCTGTCCAATCGCCAGGGACCGGGCCCTCTCAAAATCGCCATTGGTGAAAAGGAGCTTATTTTTTGAACTGGGCATTCTGGATCACCCCGCTATAGTCCAGGTATATCGTCTTCAGGTCTGAGAACGCTTCAATCGCCGCCTTGCCCACTTCGCGATGGCCGTTGCCGGATTTTTTCATGCCGCCGAATGGGAGGTGGACCTCGGAGCCGAATGTCGGGGCATTGACGTAGCAGACGCCTGTTTCGAAGCTTTCCACGGCTGAAAGGGCGGCGTTGATGTCTTTTGTGAATATGGATGCTGACAGGCCATAGGCGCTGTCGTTCAGGAGCCCTATTGCCTGCTCGAGCGACTCTGCCCTGAAGACCGCGAGCACAGGCCCGAATATCTCCTCCTTCGCCACGGTCATCTCCGGCCGCACTTCGCCGAATATGGTAGGCTCGAAAAAGAACCCTTTTGCGTGCGTGCCTTCCTTTAGGACGTGGCCGCCGAGCACCAGCCTGGCGCCCTCCTTCTTGCCTGTTTCCGCGTATTTCGCAATCCTTTCCAGCTGCTTCCGGTTGATGACAGGGCATACGTCAGTGCCGTCTTTTCCGCCGGCGCCGACCTTGAGCCGTTTTGTCTCTGCAACGAGCTTCTCCATGAATTTGTCGTAGATGCGCCGGTGGACGATTGCCCTGCTTGTGGCTGTGCAACGCTGCCCGGCCACGGTAAAGGCACCTTTGACTATCCCGCTGACAGCCAGGTCGAGATCAGCATCGTCCATGACTATGACGGCATTCTTGCCCCCGAGCTCTAGCGACACCTTGGCTAGGCGTTCCCCGCATATGGCGGCTATCCGCCTCCCGACTTCGCTTGACCCTGTGAACGACACCATCTTCACGTTTGCGTTCCGCACCAGCGCATCGCCTGCCTCTTCGCCGGCCCCATGGACGATGTTCAGGACGCCTGGCGGCAGGCCCGCCTCTGCCAGGATCTCTGCGATGCGGTTCGCGGTCTCGGGTGCATCTTCGGCCGGCTTGAGGACCACGGCATTGCCGCAGATAAGCGCCGGGAAGACCTTCCAGCTTATGAGCGACATGGGGAAGTTCCACGGGGTGACTATGCCGCATACGCCTATTGGGCAGCGCTTGGTCAGCGCCCACCGGTTCGGAAGCTCAGAGTGCGTCACGTCGCCGTAGAGGCGCCTCCCTTCGCCGGCCATGAAGTATGCCATGTCTATGGCTGCATTGACCTCTCCGAGCGCCTCCTTGGTGGTCTTGCCGGTCTCCCTGACCAGCACCTGCGCCAGCTCCTCTTTCTTGGAAGCCAGCAGCCGCCCGGCTTCGAAAAGCAGTTTCCCTCTCGCGGGCGGGGTGACGCTGGACCATGCCTTGAAAGCTTTTCCCGCCGCCTGGCAGGCAGCCTCCACATCGGCAGCGCCGGAGAGGGGAAAAACGCCGAGAACTTCGCTGGCATCGGCCGGGTTCCTCTTCTCGAAGGTCCTCTTGGTAACCGAGTCCTTCCACTCGCCGCCTATGAAGTTGAAAAACCGCTTTGCCATAGTCATCACCAGCTTGTATATCCTCCGTCTATCACGAGGTTGGAGCCTGTCATGTAGGAGGAAGCGTCTGACGCCAGGAACAGGACGGCGCCGTTGTATTCGTCTTTTCTCGCCATCCTCCCGAGAGGCACCTTGGAGGAGTAGTTGGCCACGAACTCCTGGTCCTGGTTGTTGAATACCCCGCCGAATGTGAGCGTATTCACCCGCACTTTGGAGCCTGCGAAGTATGTGGCAAGATAACGGGTCATGTTCGGTATGGCGGCCTTGCTCACGCAGTAGGCTATGGGCTTGAAGAATTCCCGCTCCCTCCCCTTCCTGAGGTATATCCGCTGGTCCGGGGAAATCTCGCCATAGATGGATGAGATGTTTATTATGCTGCCGCCGCCGTTTTCAGCCATGAAATTGCCGAATACCTGTGAGCAAAGGAGCGTGCCCTTGACATTCACTGCCATGACCTTGTCGTATGTTTTTTCCGCCCCGTCGCTCTCTATGAGCCCGCTTTTCTTTCCGCTGCCGTATTCCGGCGGAGAGTCGATGGCGGCGCAGTTGACCAGTATGGATGGCTTGCCGAGCCGCGCGGTTATATCGGCCAGCGCCCTGGATAAGGATAGCTTGTCCGATATGTCGGCTTCGCACACGATGACGCCCTTGTCCTTGTAGGCGCCCGGCCGGATTTCCAGTATGGCCACTTTGGCACCTGCATCCCGCAGCGTCTTCACGAATTCCTGCCCCAGGTTGCCGAGGCCTCCTGTCACGACAGCGACTTTGCCGCTGAGATCGAACATTTTTTTCATTTTCTCCCCTCGTTCACAATCATGTCGCAGACTTCACGCACCGCCCCGCGGCCGCCTGGAGCGGATGTCACGTACTTGGCAGCATCGAGCACTTCTGGGCAGCTGTCCCTGACCGCAACGGGAAGGCCGGCATACCTGAGGCATTCTATATCCGGGAGGTCGTTGCCTACGAAGCATACGGATTCCCGCCCCACTCCGGATTCGGCCATGGCCGCCTTCAATACGGAAAGCTTGTCTTTGCAGCCGGCCACGCACCTTATGCCCAGTTTGGCGCACCGCTTTTCCACGACCGGGTTCGTTTCAGCGGATATGACTATTGATTTTATGCCGGCCCGGTCCAGTTTCCTGATGCCGATGCCGTCGGAGCGGCTGCAGCAGACGCTTTCCCGGCCGTCCTGGTCCACATATACGCGGTTGTCGGTGAAGACGCCGTCAAAATCGAATGCGACGAGGCTTATCCGGCCCGGATCATTTCCCAAGCAACGCACCCCAGTCAACTTTGCCGAATTTTTTGACTTTCTCGGGCCCGAGAAGGGAGTAGTCGATGGGAACGTCGGGGGCTATATCGCGGTTTGCAGTCCGCCCGAGGACATCGTCCACAAGGTAGGGGGGAAGGCCGGTGCCGGGGCTCTTGAAAGTTATCATTTCCGGAGAGACCACCGAACCCTTGGGTATGCGGGTCCTGGCGAAGATGCTCTTCCCCATTTTCTTTTTCGCATCGAGTTCCGAGGGCTGTACCACCTTTTTGCCGTCGCCCAGGGCTTCGCGGATGCGGTTCAGGTCACGGACCATCTTCGTAAGCCCCTGCGGCTCAAGCGAATACTGCTGGTCGGTCCCTTTCATCGCGCGGTTCAGGGTGAAATGCTTCTCCACGACCCTCGCGCCGAGCATGTACGCCACGACCGGTAGCACGATGCCGCTTTCATGGCTGGAGAATCCGATTAACGCGTCCGGGTAGCGCTCCTTCAATGTATGGATCACGTTGAGGTTGGCTTCCTCATAGTTCATCATCGGATAGGCGGCCACGCAGTGGAGCAGGCATAGCGGGACACGGTACTCCTTGACGCACTTATACGCCCGGTCCACGTCTTCCAGCGTTGCTGTGCCGAGTGAAAGGAAGATTGGCTTGCCTTTTTTTGCGACGTGCTCTATAAGCGGGATGTCGGTTATGCAGGCGGAAGCTATCTTATAGGCAGGCACCCCTATTTTTTCCAGGAACTCTACGCTTTTTATATCGAATGGCGTGGCGAAGAAGACCAGGCCGAGGCTCTCCGCATGGGCCTTCAGCGCCTTGTACTCGGATTCGCCGAATTCAAGGGCTTCCCGGTGCGCGCCATAGGTCTTGCCGAAGCTGTTCTCATTGTCGTAAGGCCGGTTGTACATCTCTGCGGTGAAAAGGTCCTTGGACCTTTTCTGGAACTTGACGGCATTGGCTCCGGCCTGGGCCGCAGCATCAATCATTTTCCGGGCCAGGTCCAGGTTCCCCTGGTGGTTGTGGCCTATCTCCGCGATTACGAAGCAGGGCGAATCCTCGGATATGCTGTATTTTCCCAGATGTATGATTGGTCTAGCCATCCTAGTCCCTCCAAGAGTAGGTTTCTCCGATAAAAGGTTATCTCAAATGTAATTAAAAATTATGCCCTCGGCGAAGTTCAGCGATTCCCTGCTGCCGAGGCTTCCTTGAACGCTTTCCCGAGCTTTTGCAGGAAAATCTCCTTGGTGAAGTTTTTCACCACATGCTTCCGCCCGTCCTTGCCCATCCGCTCGTTTGCATCCGGGTTTTCGGCAAGGTAGGCCATCTTTTCCGCCATCTCTTCCGGGGAATCCACCAGGAAACCGGTTTTCCCGTCAACTATGCTGTATCTGGGGCCTCCCTGGTTGATGGAGATGCACGGCTTTTCGCATGCCATGGATTCCAGCGGCGTAAGCCCCCAGTCCTCGTTTATCGCCGAGAAGAGGGTTGCGTAGCAGTTGGAGTACATGCCATGGAATTCCTTTTCCGATGGATTGACCCTGAATTGCACGTCAAGCCCAGCGGCCAGCCCTTTCATCTTTTTGAGATATGGGTCTGAAGGGCCGGGCATGAACCCGGAAATTACCAGCTTCCAGCCCCTGTGCTTCCCGGAAAAAATCCGGAACGCGCTTATGCTGAACTCAAGCTGCTTCTCCGGCACGATGCGGGAGGGTATGAAGAAATACCGCCCGTAGCTTCCAGGCTCGAAGTCGCGCACTTCGATGCCGGGGTGGATCACTTCGGCATCGTTCCGGTGGAGGTATTTCCTTATGCGCTGTTCGGCGACTTCTGATATGGCGCAGAGCTTTTCTATTTTTGGCACGATTGAATGTTCCACCTGCTTGAAGCCGCTGATGATGCAGTAGTTGAGCTGCCTCTGCGGGAAGCCGAGCCTTGCCATGCGCCAGTCATACAGGTCGAAGGCCTCGCGGCTGGGCGAGTAAACGAGCCAGCACACGCGGGGGTTCCTGTTCCTTATCCATTCAGAGGGCGAGCCGTTGGCGTTTATGACGTCATAGTCTTCCTTTAGCCGGCTGAAGTAGAAGCGGAGGCCGGCCCGCACCCCGTTGAAGCGGCGCGGGTCGTTCCTGAGAAAGAAAAGGGCTGACTCTGCCGGGTTTTTAGGGAGGACGCGTACATCGAATTCGCGGAAGCCCGGGAACGTGTTGCCAGGCTCGTATATGGTGGTGTAGATGACCGGGTTGAACTTCTCTGCGATATCGAGTATGACCCTGTCGCCGCCGCCCCTTTGGTTAAGAAATGGCTGAACCAGGACTACGTCCATTCAATCACCGTGTTTTAAACCTCGCATTGCGCCAATCCGTGATGTAAGTCTCCTTGCCGATGGCTGCGGTGCGGTTTTCCTCGAAGCCGGAGCCCTTCATCGCGATGGAAAACTGGCTGAGGAGCGCGTTGGAATGCACCTCGGCGACGACCCTCCGGACTCCGGGGAGCACCCGTTTGGCTCCGGCAAGGACCTCTGCTTCCATGCCCTCGACATCAATCTTGAGAAGGTCTATCGTCTGGGGCTTTTTGAGGTATGAGTCAAGCGTCGTGGTCAGAACGGTCCTCTTTGCCTGGCGGTAGCTGAAACAGATGCTCGAGGCCATGAAGCCGCACTCGTCTACCAGCAGTTCCTTCGGGCCGTTGGATGAGCCGACTCCGCATGCCTCCACCACTGCATGTGGGTTGTTCAGCCGGCACAGCTCTGTGTTCTCCTGCAGCGGTTCGAAGCAGATTATCCGGCAGCCGGGGGATGCACGCCGCGCGCAGCGGGAGATGAAACCGGCGTTGGCGCCTACGTCGATGAAGGTGCCCAGGCCGGCGAATATGCCATTGTCCAGCGAGGTATAATCATTGCTGAAGACCGTATAGACCGAGCGGGGGTCGAACCAGTTGTCCCTGAAATAAAGCGGTTCGCCTGCGTAGGATATGCTAAGGCGCCTGTTTGACGGCTTCAACCGGAGGATGAAACGGTTGAGCAGGGATTTGAGGTAGTAGTAGGCGAGGCGGGCACGGTCGGAGAACGGGATGGCTGGGTAAAACGGAATGGACAGGAACCACCTCATGCTTTCCACGACCCTCATGCGCTCACCTGGAGGAAGACAGCCAGCGCACGTATCTCTCCATGCCCTGCTTGAACCCGACCTTCTGTTTCCATCCCAACCCCTCCAGTTTTGAGACGTCGAGGAGCATGAGCGGCACGTCTCCGGTCCAGCCGCGCTTGGTGCCTGTGTAGAAGAATTCAGGCTCAACCCCCATGATGCCGCACATGAGGCGGGCAAGGGATTCCACGGTGATGCGGTCCCTGCTGCCCGCGTTGAAGACGTCGTATGGCGCCTTCTGCTTTGTCCAGGCGGTAAGCATGGCATCCACGCAATCGGACACGTAGAGGTATGATTTGTCCTGCTTCCCGTCCCCAAGTATCTCGAGCTTTTCCGGGGTTTTTTTGAGCTTATGGTAGAAATCGAACATCACGCCATGCGAGCTCCTCTCGCCGAAGATGTTGGCGAACCTGAGCGATGTGCCCTTGAGGCCGTAGGACCCGGCGTACGATGCCACGTATGCCTCGCCTGCGAGCTTGCTGGCGCCGTAATTGCTGACCGGTATGCAGGGGTGGTCTTCTGGTGTGGGGATTTTCCTGGCCTCCCCGTAGACGGTGGATGTTGAGGCAAGGATGATGCGCTTCACGTCGCTTTTCCTGCATGCTTCCAGCACGCTGAAGGTGCCGCGGACGTTTATGTCAAAGCCGTGCCCTGGCTCGGTCGCGCTCCTGCGGACTTCCGGGTCGGCGGCCAGATGGAACACGGCATCGGCACCCCTAAGTTCGGCCGATATGTCCGTGCGTATGTCCTTCCTGACCAGGCGGGCCTTGGGATTGGCCTGCTCCTTTCTGCCTGTGGAAAGGTCGTCTATGACGAGCACATCCGCACCTTCGGAAACAAGTTTGTCCACGAGATGGGAGCCTATGAATCCTGCCCCTCCAGTGACGATAATTCGCATGGATTGGTATCGCATGTAAGCCTTTAAACAGCTTGGGGGCATAAAAATGCAGCAGAGACTGCCAATGGGGAGAAGAGATGTTGGAACAGCTGATCTATCTTGCTTTCATGAGCGTGGGGCTGGGATTCGCAGTCTGGAGGCTGCTTGGCATCAAGGAGGAGGACGACATGTCTGCGCTCTTCCTCTGGGCAGGCACCGGAATCGCCGCCTTTGTCCCATTGGCTGTCGTGTTCGGTTTCCTTTCGCTTTCCTCATGGTACGTCTATGGGGCCGTGGCGCTGGCCCTGGTGGTGCTGGCAGCGAGGAAAGGGGATATCGCGCCCAGGCTGCCCAGGATAGACCGGGGCTGGGCGATAGTGCTGCTGCTTTTCTTCATACACTTCTACGTCTATGTTTCCGGGGCACTGAACTATCCGTGGCTCGAGGATGACGACCCCTGGAGCCACGCCGCGGCCGTCAGGTACGTCTCCATATACAGCACGTACATCCTGCCAAACCCGGAGCTCATACATTACCTGGCTCCCTACCCGCCTTTCTTCGATGTCCTGCTGGGGCTGCTTTTCCAGCTGGATACCGGCTCGCTCCAGTTCACGCTCAAGTTCTTCAACGCCCTCCTGGTCAGCCTCACGATACCGCTGTTCTATTGCTGGGTCAGGACAAGGTTCGAAGGGAGAGTGGCGCTCTGGGCCACGTTCATCATCGCCGTTTTGCCGTCTTTAATGAGCCATTTCATATGGGCCCAGACGCTGGCCATGGTGCTGGTCTTTCCGGCGTTTTATTTCCTTGAGAGGGTCCTGCGCGGTGGCGATAGGGCGCTTACCCTGATTTCAGCGCTCACGCTGGGCGCAGTGCTGATGGTCCAGCCTTCGGTGGCTGGCATAATATTCATCATGGTGGTGCTTTACGTCGGCTCGGTAAGGCTGCCGGCCATACTGGCCAGCGGCGACAAGGCAGCCGCCCTTAAGGATTCGGCCGCTGTGCCTTTGCTGGCGCTTGCACTCGCCTTGCTGTTGTTTTGGGGCCCGATGTTAGCGATGTACGGCATGGGCGGCATTTTGAACCAGATGGGGCTGAGCCTCGGTTTCGTGACTGAGAAGACTCCGGACACGAGCGGCGGCGTCATTTACGGCCCGAATGACTTCCTCGATGCCCCGCTCGCCTCCAAGATGGACCAGCCGACCGGCTGGGGGCTGGCGGTGAGCGGGTTGCTGCTGCTCGGCATAGTGGTTGCCGTCAGGAAGGCGAGGGCTGGTGAAGATCGCTGGCTCCAGGTTGCGCTTCTGCTTTGGTTTGTCTTTTGCATGGTGGGAGTGGAAGGCAATGCCCTGCCGTTCAAGATGATGCCGCACCGCTTCTGGGTGTTCCTGGCCATACCGGTCGCCATCCTGGCGGGATATGGCGCTGTGAAAGTGCTGGAGTACACCGATAAGAACCGGAAGGGCATGGAGCTCGCGGCAAAGGTGGTCCTGGTGGCCGCGCTGCTCTTCACGGCCGCATACCCGAAAGGCGTCGTGGAGACGTCGCAGTGGCCGCCCGGCGCCTCCTGGGCATCGGATGAGCAGGTTGCCGGCTACATCAAGCTGAAGGGGCTTCCTGCGAACACGAAGGTTTTCGGTTTCTGCATGAACGACGTGTTCGCCGATGGCGTGGACAAAGCCGGCTACGCATGGGTAAAGGAAGTGAACGACTACAAGGCGCAGTCCATAAACGACAGCCTGGACGGCAACTATGCGTTCCTGAAGAAATACGGCTACGAATATGCGATAATCGACCAGAGCTGCCTGAAAACGTTTAGCGGGGACCAGATACAGGCCAAGCTCACCGCACTCGGTCCGGATAGCAGGTTCACGCTGGAGCAGCAGTTCTCGAGCCAGAGCTTCCTGGCGATGAAGGTGAATTGAAAAAAGCGCCAGCAAGATAGGCAATGGTTGGGGCGGCGTCCTTTAAAAAGTATTTAATAACACAAAAAACCCTGGGAAAACCGGGCTGTGTCAGCCATGCCGCTTCGCGCCGAGCGACTTCTTCAGCCGCTCGGGCGTGCCAATGTCGATGAGTTCCTCCCTTGTCATGTATGCATAGAGCTTCCCGCCCCTAGCCAGGACTGCAGGCAGGACGTCCCGGTCAAGCATCGATTTGCCAGGGGGGAAATACTTCAGGATTGCCTTCTCGAAGCAATAGACGCCTGCATTGGATATGTTGACGAATTTCTGCCCGGGTCTGGGCTTTCCTATAAAGCGCCGTACCTCCCAGTCGGACGCGACCTCCACCACGTCAGAATCGTAGGGATGGTCGCTCTCACGGACCGTGAGCGTCCCGAGGCCGCCCTTCCCTGCGTGGAAAGCAATCAGCTTCCGCAGGTCCATCTCGCCGACCAGGTCGCCGTACAGCATGACGAACCTGCCGCTGAGAAGGGGCGCGGCCTGCCTGAGCGCGCCGCCAGTTCCAAGAAGCTTCCGCTCCACTGAGTATCTGATGCGCACCCCCAGCCGGCTGCCGTCGCCGAAATAGGCCTGCACATGCTCTGCCAGGTGCCCTGCGCATATGACGATGTCCTTTATTCCGTAGCGCGCCAGCCAGAGGATCTGGTGCTCCAAAACCGGCCTGCCCTTCACCATGACAAGGCCTTTCGGCAGTTTTTTTGTCAGGTTGCCGAGCCGCGTGCCAAGGCCGCCTGCCACTATGACTGCCTTCATATCAGGCTCACCACGAGCTTCGCCGCCTCATAGAGGTTGCCGCAAGCGTAGTCCGGCGCCGCAGTGTACCTGCCGTCCCTGCCGCCGTATCCGGTTCCCACGAGTATCGTCCTGCAGCCGAAATCCCTTCCGGCTGCGATGTCGCGGGTGCTGTCGCCTATCATGAAGCACCGTTCCGGCGGCACGTGGAACTTTTTCGACGCTTCCTCAAGCATGCCTGTCTTCGGCTTCCTGCAGTAGCATTCCTTGCGGTATTCCGGATTGCCCTCCGGGTGGTGGTCGGGATGGTGCGGGCAGTAATAGACGGCGTCGATGCGTGCGCCCTCGCGCCCGAGCAGCTCCGCGAGCTTTTTGTTTATCCGCTGGACGTCCTCCTCGCTGCACATGCCGCGCGCCACCACCGGCTGGTTGGTGACTATGGCGACCTTTATGCCATGCGAGTTGAGCAGCCCTATGCCTTTGGCTGCTTCGGGGATGAGGACGAGCCTGCTTTCGTGGTGGAGAAGGTCGACCTCCTCGTTTATGGTGCCGTCCCGGTCCACCAGGGCGAGAAAAGCGGGTTTCATATGCGGATATTCTGCCTTTGCTGCCTTAAAAGGATTTGGAAAAAGGACTGGGCTTATGCCCTCAATCTCTCCTTCAGCAGGAATAGGCAGATTTTCACGCCGTCCAGGGGCTGGACCTTGGACCTGCCGCCTCTCCGCGCATAGGTTATGGGAGTCTCGGTTATCCTGAAGCGCTTCTTAACGGACTGGGCAAAGAGGTTGGATTCCAGCTCGAAGGCGTGCGCGGTTATGTCCATGGCCTTGTAGGCGCTTTTCCTGAACGCCCACATGCCGGTGCACACGTCGCTTACGGGCCTGAGGAAGATGGCCGATGCGAAAAGCGAGATTATGCGGTTGCCCACGGCATTCAGGAGCGACATGGCACCGGGTTCTATCCTGCCACGGAAGCGGGAGCCCATGATTACGTCTGACTCCTTCAGGAGGGAGAGGAATCTCGGTATGTCCTTGACGGGGTAGGTCAGGTCCACGTCCAGCATCACTGCATAGTCCGAGTCTATCTCCCTGAGGGCGGTCTTTATGGCGAATGCCTTGCCTTTCCTTTTCTCGAGCAGGATGCGCGCACCGAGAGATTTGGCTATCTCCACCGTCCTGTCTGTGCTCAGGCCGTCTATGACGACTACTTCCGCCTGTGGCACGACTGCCCGGACCTCCGTTATGGTCCTGCCGATGCTTTCCTCCTCGTTCAGCGTGGGAAGCAGCACAGAAACAGAAGGCATAGGGAGACAGTTGGGCTGAAACATTATTAATCAAGTGCCTGCCGGCACCCCGGGCCTAGTGTTCCATCCCGGATATGCGCTCCAGGATGCTTTCCATGCTGTGTTTGTGGAGGTAAGAGACTATGACCGGCAGGGAAAGGGAATCGATGGCAATCATGGTAAGCCGCGTCAGGAAGCCGAATGCCACGCTGGACTCGAAAGGCACGCCGAAAGGCAGCAGTACAGCGGCAAAGGCCGCCTCGCTTGCACCTGCCCCGGCGAGCGTCGGGGTCGGAATGAACTGTATAATGGTTATGGCCGCCTGGAATATCATCATGAAAACCAGGTCTGACGGCAGGCTCCCTGTGATTGATATGCCCAGGGCATGGGAAAGGCAGAGCCATTCCACGCCTTTCAGGAGCCAGGTGACCAGCGTGATCCCCATCACGCCCCATTTCAGGGCCAGTATCCTGCCGGAATGGACGTGCATGCGCCTTAGGAAAGAGAATAGCGTGGGGACGAGGGGAAACCGCTCGGCGAACGAGAAATACGCCAGGAAGGGGGGGTGGAAGACGAACAGGCCGGCGAGCAGAACGGCTCCGAGGGCTGCGCAGATGACCAGGATGTTGAGCGCCATCCCGCCGATTCCTGCCTTGGACACTATGAATAGGGTGAGCACGATGGCTGAAAAGGCCTTTATCAGGAAATCAAAAAGCTGAGGGCCGAATATGGCGGTGACCGTCTTCTCCATGGCCATGCCGAATTTTGAGGAAAGGGAGAATGCGGTGAAGAAATAGCCGGCCCGTGCAGGGGTGAAGTCAGAGGCCAGGAGCCCGGCCAGGTTGGAAGGCGCAGCCTGCATGAGGCTGAGCCGCTCCCCCATGCCGGCAAGGACGAATTTTATCCGGTAGGCCATCACGAACGTGACTGCAGAATACGCCACAAGCGCCAGGGCGAGGAGTTCGGGCCTGGCCTTGAGCAGCGTATCGTATATCCTCCCTGCCCCGACCAGCCAGAACACAGCCACGAAAATGGCGAGCGATACCAGGAGGTTGAGCAGGAGCTGCATGCGTTTGTCCAAGTGAACACCATGGCGGGCGTACGGCTGCCGTCCAACCTATTCTGTCCGGCAACCGAATAAAAAGATATGGCATGGCCCTGCGCAGTCCATTTTATAAGTTTGCCACCAGAGAATCCTCCGATGGATGCCATAACTGCCCTTGCGCTTTCCATAGACAGCCCCCTGCTGAAGGCAGTGGGAGAGGGCCTGGCCAACGAATTCGTCTACGTGGCCATTATCATAGCGCTGACTGTGCTCGGCGAAAGCAGGAACGACAAGAGGCTCAAGATACTGGTGACGTTCGTTGCCATTATGGTGCTCTGTGCGGCCATAAAACAGGGGCTGGCGCACCCCAGGCCATGCACAGGGGAGGACTGGTGCCCCACAGACTATGCGTTCCCCAGCATGCATGCCGCGGCCGCGTTCATGCTGATGATAGCGTTCCTGAACAGGAGGAGCTATCCGCTCTACCTGCTTTTCGCGCTGTTCGTGTCTTTTACCAGGCTGAATCTTGGGGTGCATGCGTTCGTTGACGTGGCCGCGGCGCTGCCCATAGCGGTCATGGGGTATTACGCTGTCGACCTTGCATGGAACGCGGGGAAAAAGAAGGGAGGAAAAGAGCATGGGGCGTGATGCGAAGCGTTTCACGGCAGATAAGGCCGCGGGGCGCGGCCTTGCGATGGAACGCGAGGCTGAAAGGCAGGTCTTCCACCTCCTGCTCGGCGTAGTCGCGCTGCTGCTTCTCCTGCACTTCGGCAGGGGCTTCATGATAGGCATGGTCTTCTTCATAATCGTCATCGGCACCCTGCTGATGAACATACGGCTCCGCGGCGGGAGGATATTCTTCGTCCAGTGGTTCGAGGAGCGGCTTGAGCGGCCTGGCGCGCTGCTGCCGGGCTGGGGCTCCGCCTGCTATGCCACTGGAGTGCTCCTGCTGCTCACGTTCCTCACGGACATAAACCAGATATCGGCATCCCTTGTGGTGCTGGGCCTGGCAGACGCCTTCTCCACCATCATCGGCAGGAAGGGGAGGATGAAACTGCCGTACAACAGGAACAAGACGCTGGAAGGCACAGCGGTATTCTTCATATCGTCCCTGGTCGCCTGGTATTTCGTGGGGCCTGCGGCAATCCCCCTCGCCCTCGTCGCAACAATCGCAGAGAGCCTTCCTGGCCTTGAAGACAACCTGGCGATACCTGTTGCCTGCGTGCTGTTTTTCCTGGTCGTGTGACTCATGATAATACTTTTTACGTCTCAAAATCCTGCGAGCGCGAACATTGCCGGGAAGCTGATTGCAGGCCACGGGTTCAGGAAGGCGGCGGAGAACGAATGGGAGCGCGGGGGCGTGCGGCTGGTTGACACGCATGCGCCGACAGTGCTCGACGTGCCAACTGATTTCGAAACGGACTGCCTGCTTGTTCTAAGCACTCACAGGAGCAAGGTGCCTGGCAAAATGCTGACCGCACACGTGCCGGGCAACTGGGGCAACGCGGACATGGGCGGCCAGCCGAAGACGCTGAACATCGCGGCAGCCAGCACGCTGAAAATCCTGCTGCAGGAGCTGAAAAAGGCGGGTGACCGCATAGGGTGGCCGGTTTCCCTTGAGGCAGACCACCACGGCCCCACCTGCGATGTGCCAATCCTGTTCGTGGAGATAGGTAATGGCGAGGCGGAGTGGGCAGACGAAAACGCGGTGGAGGCGGTCGCAAGCGCAGTCACTGCTGTCCTCGACAGGATGGCTAAGCGCGAAACGTTCGAAACTGTGTTCGGCATCGGCGGGGGCCATTACTCCAAAACGTTCACGAAGCTCGTCCTTGAAACGCAGCTGGCGGTAGGGCATATAGTCCCGAAATATGCCATAGACGCGCTCGATGAGGGCACGTTCAGCCAGGCGATAGAGAAGAACGTGGAGAAGGTGTCGAAGGTGCTGGTCTCCAGGGACGAAACGAATGCGGCGCAGCGCGAGAAGGTCAGTGCGCTGGCAGCTAAATTCGGCATCGCAATCGGGAAGATTTAGGCGAGGCTTTCCAGATATTTGTTTATTGACCTTTTTCCGAAAAGGCCGCCGACCTCGCTGAGGACGGCTATGGACGCACTTGGAGAGGTATCCTTGTTCAGCATCACGTTGCTTGTGGTACTCCGGGCATTTTCTATGGCATCCTTAAGCAGCTGGATTTTGTCGCCCTCCGGCTTGGCGTTCCTGAGCTTGACGTATTCCTGAGCCAGCTCGGTCATGAAGTTGCCGAGGTAGAGCGGCGCGATAGGGAATTTTATGAAACCCTCGTTCGCCAGCGTGACCAATGCCTTTCTGGCTTTATCGATTTCTGTGCTTTCCGGTTTTGTAATCCCATTAGCCATGCAATCATCCGTGAGTATTGATGCTGCAAAGAGGATTTATTCCTTTCGTAGCGTCAGATGGAACCTGTGGGGCTGCTCGGCAGCAACAGTTTCCGCAGCCGCCCGATGTCATCCTCGTCGTTTGGCCGGACGTGAAAATGGGCTATGCCTGCGGCTTTTGCCGCTGCGGCGTCATTGACCGAATCGCCGACGAATATGGCGTCCTTCTTCTCCACGCCGGTCTTGCCCAGAATGAGCAGGAGCTGGTCGGGCGCAGGCTTGTTGTGCCTTATCAGCTCCCGCCCGCAGGCTACAGCGAACAGGTCTGGCGCGTTCAGCTCGGCCAGTATCCGCTTGATGTTCTTCGTGTGGTTGCCGCTGGCTATGGCCAGCAGGAATCCCTTCGCCTTCAGCTCCCTGGCCAATGCGAGCATCTTTGGGAAGACCACGTAGTTCTTTTTGTCTATGCAAGCCGCTTCACGCTTCAGATATATGGCGTCTATCGCCTTCTTGCATGCTGGGGTATCAGAAAGCAGGTTGCCCATGGGCACGAGGTGCTGCCTCGGGTCAACGGCCACGCTCTTTTCCCGTGCCAGCGCGACAACGTCGTTCCTGACGGCATCCCACTGCACGTTGAGATGGAGGAGCGTATCGTCGAAATCGAAAATCACCAGCCTGGGCATGGAAGCACTTCACTGCGCTATCTTTTTAATCATGCACGGGGTTAATCATGCATGGAAGAGATCGGGAGAACGCCGGAGATACTCGGGGTAGTGATTGCCAGGGGGCAACTCACGCCAG